>NZ_JBHVWC010000024.1:0-56386 GCF_042882445.1 Kitasatospora sp. NPDC058218
CGGCCGCCCCGTCCAGGGGCGGCCGCTCGGCGCGTCGGTAGGGTCGGCGCCATGCCTCGACTGATCGGTGACGGCGAGTTGACCAGCTCGGCCGTGGTCGCCAACAACTCCATGAACCGCGAGCGCGGGCTCGGCGGCGTCAACAGCAACAGCTACACCCGGGAGCTGGGCTTCGATCCGGCCGGGTGGCTGGGTGGTCGCAGCGGCGCCCCCGGCTGGCTGGACCTGTGCAGCGGGGAGGGGCGGGCGCTCGCCGAGGCGGCCCGTCGGCTGCCGGCCGCGAGCGTCCTGACCGGTCGATCTGGTCGGCCCGCTCGTCGCGCCGCCCGTCCTGCCGCCGGGGGCGGCGCGGCTGGAGCTGGTGACGGCCGCGGAGGCGGACTGGGCGCCGGCGCGCGCCTACGACCTGATCACCTGTGTGCACGGACTGCACTACCTCGGTGACCAGCTCGGAGCGATCGCCCGGGCGGCCGGCCGGCTGGTGCCGGACGGGCGGTTCGCCGCCCACTTCGATCCGGAGTCGGTGCGCCGGGCGGACGGGTCGAGCGCCGCGCGCCCCGTCCTGGCGGCGTTGCGCGCCGCCGGATTCGAGTACCGGGCCCGGCGGCACCTGCTGGTGCTGGACGGCGCGCGGGCCGTTCGGCTGCCGTTCGAGTACCTGGGCGCGGATCCGACGGCGGGTCCGGACAGGGCCCTGTCCGGCCGATCTTGCCGGGCGCGCGACGATCGGCCGGACAGGGCCTACACCGGTCAGTCGGCGGTGGCGTCGTACTACCGGGCGTCATCCGACCTGCCGGTCGAGTCGGACGGCCGATAGTTGAACGTTGAACGCGATGTCCGAATACCGCCGGACTCGCGGGCCGCGTGGGCCGAAGATCGAGTCATGTCCGAGAACGAGTCAAGGAGTTCTGACGAGATGACGATGACCAAGCTTGCGAAGCTCGACGGCAAGGTGGCCCTGGTGACCGGCGGCAGCCGGGGGATCGGGGAGGCGGTGGCCCTGCGGCTGGCCGAGGACGGCGCCGATGTCGTGGTCACCTACCAGGGCAGCGCGGAGCGGGCCGAGGCGGTCGCGGCCAAGATCACCGGGATGGGCCGGCGCGGCTGGGCGGTCCGGGCGGACAGCGCCGACCCGCAGGCCGTCCGGGCCGTGGTCGAGGCCGTGGCCGAACGCTTCGGGCGGCTCGACATCCTGGTCAACAACGCCGGTGTCGGCGTGCTCGGCCCGATCGGCGAGATCGCGCTCGACGACGTGGACCGGGTGCTGGAGGTGAACGTCCGGGCGCCGTTCCTCTACGCCCAGGCGGCCTCCGCCCACCTGACCGAGGGCGGGCGGATCATCACCATCGGCAGCTGCGTCACGAAGCACGTGGCCTTTCCCGGCGCCACGCTCTACGGGGCCAGCAAGGCCGCGATGATCGGTCTCACCAAGGCGCTCTCGCGCGAGCTGGGCCCGCGCGGGATCACCGCCAATGTCATCCACCCCGGGCCGATCGACACCGAGATGAACCCGGCCGACGGCCCGTCGGCGGAGTTCCAGCGGGGCCTGACCGCGCTCGGCAGCTACGGCCGGGTCGAGGACATCGCGGCCACGATCGCGCACCTCGTCGGCGAGGACGGCCGGTACATCACCGGCGCCGAGATCGCGGTGGACGGCGGCCTCGCGGCCTGAGCCGATCGGCCGCGGGTCGAACACGGGGGCGACGACCGGCCCGGCGCGGTGTTGCGCCGGGCCGGTTGTCGGTCCTCCCGTTTACGATCGGCCGGTCCGATCGCCTGCCCCCGAAGCGAAGAGGTGTGCCATGACCGCAGCGGAAGACCCGATCGAGCTGCTCGCCCGGGCCCTGGCGCAGACCGCCGGGCTGATCGACGGCATCGGCGCCGAACAGGCCATCCACCCGAGCACCTGCCGCTCCTGGGACGTCGCCCAGCTGGTCAGTCATCTCCTCTTCGACCTGCGGCAGTTCACCGTCCGGGCCGAGGGCGGCGAGCCGGACTGGTCGCAGCCCTTCCCCCGTCTCGAAGGCGACTGGCTGCACGCCTTCGAGGCCGGTGCCGAGGGGTTGGTGGCCGCCTGGCGCGAGGCCGGCGACCTCGACGGTGTCATCGAGGTGCCCGGCGTCGGCGAGCTGCCCGCCCGCTTCCCGGTGGACCAGCAGATCGCCGAGTTCGCCGTGCACGCCTGGGACGTGGCCCGTTCCACCGGCCAGTCCACGGCCGGCCTGGACCAGGACGTCGCGGCTGCCTCGCTCGCCTGGGGGCGCGGCGCGCTGCGCCCCGAGTACCGGGGCAGCGAGGAGGAGCACCACGCCTTCGGGCCGGAGGTGGCGGTGGCCGAGGACGCGCCCGTCTACGACCGGCTGGTCGCCTTCTTCGGCCGGGATCCGCAGGTGCGGTGAGCCGCGGCCGGGGCTGTGGCCGGGGCCCGGTGGCCCGCAGCGGCCCCCGGCGCTGCCGGCCGGCGGTGCGGCCCGTTGCCGAGCGGGCGGGGTGTTACCGGCCCCGGCTCCAACGGAACTCGATCTCGGGTAGCGCGAGGTGGGGCCGTCGAGCAGGGCCGAGGGGCGGCCGCGCAGGAACCGGTCGAAGTGGGCGCGGGTGTAAGCGCGGGTCAGCTCCGTCGCACGCCCCGGCGCGACGGTACCGAGGAGTTCGGCGTAGACGTCGGCCGGGAGGTGGGCGGCCAGCTCGCCGGGGCCGGCGGCGTGCGGCAGGTCGGTGAAGCTGAGGTGGCCGGCGCCGCCGAGGCGCAGTTGCCGGCCCCAGCCGCGCTGGTGCGCGCGCCAGCGGCTCCAGGTGTCGTGGTCGGCGAGCGAGGTGAGCAACAGGAACGGGCGGTCCAGGCCGAGTTCGGCCACCGGGGAGCCGAACAGGCCGCCGTCCAGGTCGAGGCCGGCCACCAGGCGGTCGTCCTGGCGGACGGCCTCGGCGGCGGCCGATCCGCCCATCGAGTGGCCGAGCGCGCCGATCCGGCGGGGATCGGCCTTCGGCAGCCCGGGGCGGCGGGCGGTCGGGCCCGTCGTCAGCTCCGTCGCCACGAAGCGCAGGTCGCCCACCCGCGCGGCGATCTCCTTGTGCTCGGCCGCGTCCCAGTCCTCCGGGGCGTCCGACAGCGCGCTGCGGATCAGCCGGCCGTCGGGGAACTCGACGGCGGCCGCGTCGTAGGTGTGGTCGATCGCCGCGACCAGATAGCCGTGGGCGGCCAACTCCTCGGCCAGGGCGGTGCAGTTGCTCCGTCCGCCCTTGCGGCCGTGGCCGAGCAGCAGCAGCGGCAGCGCGCCGGGGGCGGGCGGTGCGCCGGTGCGGGCGGTGGGCCGGAGGGCGCCGATCGTGCCCGGTTTCAGCGGCAGGTCGGTCTCGATGACGGCGGCCACCCGGGCGGTGGTGTACGGCGCGCGGGGGAGGCCGGCGGCGCGGAGGGCCGGGTACCAGAGCTGGACCATGAGCTCGCGCGGCCCGGGGACGGGGGCGAACGGGTCCGGTCGGGCGTGGTCGACCAGGTGCAGCGCGAGGGTGCCGACGGGGCGCCGCACGGTCGGCGCCGGGAGGTCGATCGGACGCGGCCGGCCGGTGGCCGGTGACCGCGGTAGGGTCGGCGCCGGTGCGGCGGCCCGGGCGGCGGTGGCCGGGAGGGCGAGCGCCGCTGCGCCCAGCCCCGCGACCGTCAGCAGCGACCGGCGCCTGATCATCGTCATCCACCCCTCGGGTCCGTGCTCCTGACGGATCTTCACCCTAGGTGGACTGGACCAATCTGGCTAGGGCGTGGCCCGGGGTGCGAGCCCGGGCGCTGCGGGGGAGGCGGCTGCGGCGACGGATGCGGAGCCGAAGGCCGGTCCGAACCCGGGCAGCAGCCCGGTCGCGAACCCGGTGGCCGCCTGGGCCGCCGGCCCGGCGGTGACCCGGCCGGCGGCGGCCGCCTTCTTGATCGCCTCGCGGATCCGCGGGTAGGTGCCGCAGCGGCAGATGTTCTGGATCTGGTCGATGTCGGCGTCGGTCGGCTCCGGGGTGCGGCGGAGCAGGGCCACCGCCGTCATGATCTGGCCGGGTTGGCAGAAGCCGCACTGGGCGACGTCGCACTCCAGCCAGGCCTCCTGGACGGGGTGCAGGATCTCGCCGTCGGCGAGGCCCTCGATGGTGGTGACCGTCCGTCCGGCGCAGTCCTTGACCGCCGCCGTGCACGGCTGGAACTCCTCGCCGTCCAGGTGGCTGGTGCAGGCGCGGCAGACGCCGACCCCGCACCCGTACTTGGGGCCGGTGACGCCGAGCTTGTCGCGCAGGACCCAGAGCAGCGGCATGTCGTCCGGGGCCTCGACGGTGACCGGCTGCCCGTTGAGGACGAAGGTGTGGCTGGGCATGGGGAGTTGAGCCCTTCGTGGAGGTCGGGGAGGCGGCGGGCCGGAGCGGCCGGGGGAGCGGCGCGGCGGCGGGATCAGAAGTCGAGGGGGAAGGAGCGCGGCGCGGTGCCGGTCGCGCGGGCATAGGCGTTGGCCACCGCGGCCGAGGCCGCCGGGACGCCCAACTCGCCCGCGCCGCCGGGCGGTCCGCTCGGCGGCAGCAGATGGATCTCGACCGAGGGCGGGCTGTGCCGCTGCCGGGCGTAACGGAAGTCGGCGAAGCTGCCCTCGCGGACGGCGCCGTGGTCGATGTGGTTGCCGGCCTGCAGGATCACCGAGATGCCGTCGATCAGCGCGCCGGTCAACTGGGCCTCCAGACCGCTGGGGTTGATGACCCGGCCGAGGTCGGCGGCGATCACCGCGCGGGTGACCCGCGGCAGGCGGGGGTCGGTGGCGTCGAGCTCGACCAGGTAGGCGACGCGCCCGCCGTTCTCGTCGTGGTAGCCGATGCCCTGGGCCTGGCCGGCGGGCATCGGGCGGCCCCAGCGGCCGGCCTGGGCGACCTTGTCCAGGACGGCCCGGCCGCCGGCGTCGCGCAGCCGGGCCCGGCGGAAGGCGACCGGGTCCTGGCCGAGCCGCCGGGCCAGTTCGTCCATCATGATCTCGTCGGCGGCGCGGACGGTGCCCGAGTAGACCGAGCGCCAGCTGCCGGTGTGCATCTCCAGCGGCACCTCGGAGAGGAACTGGGTCGGGATGCCGACGTTGTACGGGTTCTTCTCGCTGAGCAGGAAGAAGGCCTGGGCGAGGCTGATCCCGGCCACCGAGAGGCTGAACCCGGCGGCGGTGAGCGCCTCGCCGAGCCCGTGCCGGAAGTCGGTCTGCACGGTGGCGACCCGGTGCTCGTAGCTGAGCACCTGACCCAGGCCGTAGGTGGCGCGGACCCGGTGGTGGCTGGCGGGGCGCATCCGGCCGTGGCGCATGTCGTCGTTGCGGGTCCACATCAGCTTGACCGGGCGGCCCGCCGCCCGGGAGATCTGGGCGGCCTCCAGCGCGGCGTCGAAGAACAGCCGCCGACCGAACGAGCCGCCGCCGCGCACCACGTGGACGGTGACGGCGTCCTGCGGCAGGCCGAGCTCGGCGGCGATGGTCTGCTGGGCCACGATCGGGGTCTGCGAGGCGAACCAGACCTCGGCGCGGTTGGGGCGCACGTCGGCGACGGCCGTCAGCACCTCCATCGGCGCGTGGTTGACGAAGGCGAAGTCGAACTCGCCGTCCACGTACTGGGTGAGCAGCGGCGGGACGAGGAACGGAGCGTGGGCGGCGCGCAGCCGGGCCCGGATGTCGGCGTCGGAGAGCGCGGCGACCGGCCCGGGGTTCCAGGAGGTGCGGAGCGCGTCGCGGGCCTTGAGCGCCTGGTCGAAGGTTTCTGCCAGTACCGCCACGCCGCTGGGGATCTGCACCACGCCGAGGACGCCGGGCATGGTGCGGGCGGCCGAGGCGTCCAGCGTCCTGAGGGTGCCGTTGATGGTGGTGGGGCGGGCGACCACGGTCGGCACGGCGCCGGGGACGGCTAGGTCACCGGCGTACTTGGCACGCCCGGTGACGATGTCCCGGGCGTCGATCCGCCCGGTCCGCCGGCCCACCAGGCGTTGCTGGTCGGGGGACTTGGGGGTGGCGGGTACCGCCGGTACGGCGACCGCGGCCGCCGCGGCGGCGAGTTCGCCGTAGCCGGCCCGGCGGCCGTCGGGGGCGAGGACGGCGGAGTCGGCGGTGCGCAGGGTGTCGGCCGGCAGTGACCAGCGGCGGGCGGCGGCGGTGACCAGTCGGGCCCGGGCGGCGGCGGCCACCGCCCGGACCGGGTCGTACAGCGAGCGCACCGAGTTGGAGGCGCCGGTGAGCTGGTTGAACAGCAGGTCGGGTCGGCCGTCGGAGAGCGGGACGTCGACGTCGCCGAGGCGGGCGTCGAGCTCGTCGGCGACGAGCATCGCGACGGTGGTGGTGAGGCCCTGGCCGACCTCCAGCCGGGGGAGGTGGAGCGCGGCGCGGCCGTCGGCGGTGATCTCCAGCACCAGCAGGTGGGCGGTGGGCAGGCCGGCGACGATCAGCGCGTCGCCGAGGTCCAGGATGTCGGGGATACCGGGCAGGCCGAGCAACTGTGGTGCGGCGGCGGCGTGTTCGGCCTCGGCGGCGTGGGCGGCGGCGGGTGCGGCGGCGTCCAGACCGGCCCGTGCGGCGATGGTGAGGGTGGGGGCGGCGAGCAGGTACGTGAGGAAGCGGCGGCGGCCGGTGGACGCGGTGGCACGGTCGGTGGCGGTCGGGGCGGCGGTGTCCCGCATGCTGTCCGGGGGTGCGACGGAGGTGCTGATGGCAGGAGCCCTTCGAGCCGGGGTCGGCTCCGGCCGGGCGGGCCTGGGCGGCCCCGGCCCCGGTGCCGGATCACGAACGCGGTCGAGCATAGGAGCGGGTTACTGGCCGGTCAACACGGGCACTTCGGTCCGGAAGGGGCATCTGTGGGGATGTCGGATGGGGCGGGTACGGACGGCAGCGCACTACCCGGCGGCCTCCTGGGTACCGCCGAGCGGGTGAACGGTGCTCCGTGCTCGCACGGAGGTTCACCCCTCGGGTGCGGGTGCGGCTCAGGCGTACGGACGGGCCCGTGGACGGGCGGTGCGGCGGTGCGGTCGGGCGCGCGGTCGGCGCGGCCGGTCCAACCGGACCGGTCCGCGCCGACGGTGCGCGGGGGTCAGCTCCCCTCGGGCGCCGGGAACCCGAACTGCGCGAGCAGCTCGGCGGTGTCGAGGAGTTGGACGCCCAGCCCGGCGACCTCCGCCAGGCCCTGCTCGCTGGTGCGGGAGATCGCGTCGGGAACGGCCACCACCCGGAAGTCCCGCTCGCTGGCCTGGATCAGGCTGGCCCGGGGACAGTTCGGGAAGTTGCAGCCGACGAAGACCACGGTGTCCACGCCGTGCCGCTCCAGCAACTCCTGCAGCGGCGTCCGGTAGAACGCCCCCCACCGCGGTTTGAAGATCGCGTACTCCTTCGGCCCCAACTCCTGGGCCTGTCCGGCCAGCAGGAGCTCGGGGTCGAGAGGGGGCGCGCCGTGCGGGGCGAGCGCCGGGGCGAGCCCGCTCCCCTCGGACCCGGGGGAGACCAGCTCGGTGCCCGAGGCCAGCAGGGTGCGGCGGACCAGGTCGGCGTTGTCACCGCCCTTCTCGTACAGCCGGACGATGTGGACGACCGGACGGCCGGCGGCGCGGAAGGCCTCGACCGTCCGGCGCACCTGCGGCAGGACCTCGGTCGTCCCGGGGATGCCGTAGGGGCTGTCGGAGAGGAAGTCCCGCTGCAGGTCGATGGTGACCAGGGCGGAGGACTCCGGGTGCGGTACGAGGTGCGGGTCGACCGTGGTCATGCCGCCTCGATGAGGTCGGCGAGGAAGCGCTGCTCGATCCGCTCGACCGTGCGGAAGTCGTCGACGCTGACCTCCTGGAGGTCGATGGTGCGGCCGGAGATGCTCTCCAGCAGGTAGATGAACTCCAGGAAGTCCAGGGAGTCGATGAGGCGGCCCTCGATCAGGTCCTCCTCGCGGTCGATCTCCCGGTCCAGCTCCGGGTTCTTGGCGTTGATCCACTCGATGATCTGCTGCATGACTGCTCCTGGGAGGTTCGAAGGGGTCCGACGGCGGTGGCGTTGTCCGGGCGGGGCTCAGCCCGCGGTGCCGGGAGTGCCCGCGGTGCGGCCCACCAGGAGGCGGGCCGACTGCTCGGCGGTGGGCAGCACCTCGATGTCCGACAGGCCGGCCGCCGTCATCAGCTCGGCCATCTCGTCGGTGGTGTAGCTGCGGCCGCCGCTCCAGAGGGCGAGGGCGGAGAGGTTGTGCAGGGTGGTGAAGACCGGCGCGGTGCGGGACTCCTCCAGGAAGTGGCCGTGCACCAGCACGCGGCCGCCGGGGCGCAGCGCCGCGGCCGAACGCCCCAGGATGGAGAGGCAGTTCTCCGGGCTCTCCTGGTGCAGCACGTTGGAGAGCAGGACGACGTCCGCGTCGGTGCCGAAGGCGTCCTGGTAGTAGTCGCCGGTCCGGGCGGTGATCCGGTCGGCCAGGCCGGCCTCGCCGATCACCTTGCCGGCCAGCTCGACCACCGGCGCGAGGTCGACCACCTCGGCCCGCAACCCCTCCCAGACCCGGCAGAACGCGATGCTGTAGCTGCCCGCGCCGCCGCCGACGTCGATCAGCCGGCGGGCGTCCTCGGCCGGCAGCGCCCGGGCCACGGCCTCTGCGGTACGGGAGTTGTACTCGTGCATGCCGAGGATGAAGTCCTCGACGTACGCGGGGTCGTCGGTCAGCCGCTCGCTGCGGTCCTCGACCGCGCGGCCCAGCTCCAGGGCCTGGCCGAGCCGGCCCCAGGGCTGGTACCAGCGGCCCATCACCCGTACCCAGCGCACCAGCGACTCCGGCGAGCCGGTGGTCAGCAGGCGCTCGGCGGTGCGGCTGTTGCCGTACCCGCCGTCCGCGCCACGGGTCAGCAGCCGCAGGGCGGTTGCGGCGTCGAGCAGCCGCAGCGCGGAGTCGGCGGGGACGGCGCAGCGCTCGGCGACCTCCTCGGCGCTCAGCGGGCCGTCGGCGAGCGCGTCGAACACCGAGAGCTCGACCGCGGCGATCAGCACCTGGGAGTGCCAGTAGCCGAAGGCCAGTTGGCTGACCTGGGTCAGTGCGAGGTCCAGGGCCATGAGGTCACGTCCTTTCGGAAGCGTCGGAAGCGGAAGGGGAAGGGGGTGCGGAGCCGGCGAGGGCGGCCCGGAACTCGGCGCGGAAGCGGGCGACCACCCGGCCGGCTGGCTCGACGGCCGTCACCCGGCCGCTGCCGAGGCCGGCGTAACGGGCCATGGCGTCGATCTGCCCCTCGGCCTCGACGGTCGGGGCGGCCGCGGAGCCGCGCGGCACCGGGCGGCGCACCCCCATCACGGTGGTCCAGGCGATCAGGGTGGCCGGCGGCGGCTCGGGCGGGTCGGTCACCGGCCCGCGCAGCACCCGGTGCGGCCGGCCGGGCCAGCCGATCGAGAACCGGTCGGTGATCAGGGTGTCCGCGCCGGTGGCCGCGACGACGGCCTGCTTGTAGTCGTCGTGGGCGGCGGACTCCGTGGTGGTCACGAAGACCGTGCCGCAGAGCGCCCCGTTCGCCCCGGCCCGGAGCGCGGCCAGCAGGTCGCCGCCGTCGGCCACGGCACCGGACACCAGCACCGGCGGCTCCTGGTCGTAGGCGGCCAGCAGCTCGCCCAGTGGCCGGGTGCCGAGGTGGTGGCCGCCGGCCTCCGTGCCCTGCAGCACGACGGCGTGGGCGCCCAGCTCCGCGGCGGCGGCCGCGTCCTCGGGCGTGCCGACCTGGACGAGCAGCCGGTGCCCGGCGTCCAGCACCCGGCGGGCCTCGGCCTCGGGCGGCAGGCCGTAGCTGTTGAGGACGAGCTGCCGGTCGGCCGCCTCGATCAGCGCACCGATCTGCTCCGGCAGCAGCCGGCCCGAGACCTCGGGGATCAGGTTGACGCCGAAGGTGCGCGTCGTTCGGCGGGCGGTGTCGCCGATCAGCTCGACGGCCAGCGCCCGGTCGCCCTTGTAGAGCGCGACGGTACCCAGCGCGCCCGCCTCGCTGACGGCGGCGGCCAGCGCCGGCCCCGCGATGCCGCCCATGCCGGCCTGGACCAGGGGGAACTCCACGCCGAGCGCGGCGGCGCCGCGCTCGGCCGCGGCGAGCACCCCGGCCCGCTCCCCGGTGTCAGCGGCGGACATCGCGCACCCGGGCCAGGGCCTTGTCGGCGCTGCCGTGGGCGAGCAGCAGGGCGTGCACCCAGCGCTCGACGCCGAACGCGGTGCAGCTGCTGTGCGCGGTCCGCCCGCCCGAGGTGATGCCGAGCCGCTCGCCGAAGAAGTTGCGGTGGCGGTTGACCGAGGCGATCGCGGTGCCGTCGGTGGCGACGAACTCGTACTTCACCGGGTCCAGGGCCATCAGCTTCGCCCGGGAGCCCGTCCGGTCGTAGAACGGGTCGTTGGCGGGCTGGTAGGACAGCTCGACACCGAGGCGGTCGGCCAGCTCCTCGATGAAGACCCGGGAGGTGGCGAGGTGGTCGCGGGCGCCGTCGGCCGAGCCGAAGTAGACGACCTCGCGCATGTGGAAGCCCCAGAGCCGGCGCAGGCCGTCGTAGTGGTCCTCGTTGCGGAAGCAGCGGCCGACGGCGGTCAGCCGCAGTTCCTCGCCGACCTCCTGGCCCTCCAGCGAGAGCAGCACGCCGTAGCAGGTGGCCGAGGGCAGCACGTAGCCGGTGGGGTCGACGGGCTGCCGGCCGGCCTCCGCACCGGCCGCCAGCTCGTCGACGGCCTGCTCGGACAGGCGTGCCGCGAGCACCCCGAGGTGGGGGAAGTTACGGAAGTAGTCGAGCTTGGCCAGGCCCTCGACGGGCAGCAGCGGCGGGCCCACCACGGCGGGCGCGGCGACCTGGTCGGCCAGGCCGGTGAAGAGCGCGTCGAGCTCCAGCAGCAGGGCGGCCCGGTCGGGGTCGAGGGCGACCAGTCCGGGGCCGGGGTCGCGCAGCCGGACGGCGGTCGCGGCGGGCTCTACGGTCGATGTCATGGGGGCGGGACCTCGTTCTCTTGGCTCTCGTGGTTCTCGTGGGCGTGCGTGTGCCGGGTGTGCTCGGGTGCGGGCCGGCGGCAGTGGGGCCGAGGGATCCGGTGGTTCAGGCGGTCTTCGGCGCGAGCACGCCGATCCGGCGGTAGAAGGCCGTGGTGCGGCTGACGATGGCGTCGTGGACGGGCCCCCGGGCCGGGTCGGCGAGCAGCCGGGTGCGGAAGGCGAACGGCTCGGGGATGCCGGCGTCCCGGTAGACGTCCACGCTGTACAGCTGCTGGATCGAGGCGTTGATGTACTTCTCGATGTACTGCCGGGCGGCGGTCAGCTCCTGCTCGTCGCCGGCCTCGCGCAGCCGGTCCCAGAGCGCGCGGACCAGCTGCGCGCCGAACGCGATGTGCCGGGACTCGTCCTGGTGGTGGACCCGGTTGATCGCCCGGATCGTCTCCGGCAGCGCGGCGTCGGCGGCCATCTTGCTGTTGAAGTGGTCGACGATCTGCTCGAAGATCAGGATCCGGCTGAAGACGATGAAGTTGTCGAACAGCGCGGAGTGCTTCTGGTCCCCGAAGCTCATCGCCCGGTTGGGGTAGAGCTTGCCGCCGTAACGGAGGCAGAACTCGGCGAAGAACCACATGTGCTCGTTCTCCTCCCCCAGGAAGTGGTGGAAGAACGGCGTGGGGATCTCGTAGCCGGGGGCGTGGATGCGTGCCACGACCTCCTGCATCAGCTCGCGGATGCCGTGCACGTTCAGGCTGTAGAAGTTGACGCTCTCCCACTTGGCGAGCGCCAGGTACTGCTCGCGGGTGAGCTCGGCGGCCGCGTCGGTGCCGTGGACCGTCATCAGGTCCTCGCTCATCCACAGGGCGCCCTCGGGGATGCCCTCCGGCCAGTCGAAGGTCTGGTACGGGTTGTAGTACTCGTTCTCGGCGGCGGTGGTCAGGCGCTCGACGGCGGCGCTGACCTCCTCGTCCCAGATGGCGGGTGCGGTGCTGCTCATGGGGGGTTGCTCCTGTGCGGTGGTGTGTCTGCGGACGTGCTTCGGGAGAAGGAGGGGAGAAGGAAGGGGAGAAGGAGGTCAGGACCCGGCGACCGGGAGGGTGTCCAGGGCGGGTCGGCCGGCCGCGCTCTCCACGAGCAGGTGCTCGAAGGCGCGCAGCAGCCGCTCGATCTCCGGGCGGGGGATCAGCGCGGTGTCGGCCATCAGGTACAGCAGGCAGGTGTCGGGCTCGTAGGTGGTGTGCACGAAGAAGTCGGCGTCCTGGCGCTCCCAGGTGCCGATCAGCGAGACCTCGGTCTTCTCGGTCAGTGCCCGCAGCTGCTCAGCGGAGCCGTCGGTGGCCGGCAGCTGCTCCCAACGGTCGTGCAGGCGGACGTCGTTGAAGAAGGAGGCGAGCCGCAGGGCGCCTCCGCTCGCCTCCCGGGCCGCGTCGATCACCCCGTCGACCACCAGCGGGTCGTACTGGGCGAAGCGGTAGGCGTTCATCGCGGCGAGGAAGGTGGCGCGGATGACCTCCTCGAAGGTCGGCCGGGCCACGTCCAGCGAGAACAGCGCGTTGGCGGTCATCGCGGCCACCAGTCGGCGGCTGCGCTCGTCGTGCCGGTTGACGGCGATCAACTGCAGGACGGCGGTGCTGTTTCCGGTGTAGGCGCCCAGCAGCGCGGCGGTCCCGGCGAGCAGGACGGTGCCGGTGCTGACCCCGCAGCGGTCGGCGAGCGTGCTGGCGGCCACGGCGGTGGCGGGCGAGTTCATGCAGAGCCGGACGAAGCGGTCGGTCCCGGCCTCGGTCCCGGCCTCGCTCTCGGTCCCGCCCTTGGTCCCGGCCGCACCGTCGGCGGGCGGGAACATCGCGGGCGGCACGCTGGCCAGGCTCCGGCGCCAGTACTCGACCGACGCGGCGCCGCGGGCGGCGCCCGGGCCCTCGGTCTCGAACCGCGCCTGGTCCAGCGGCTGCCAGGCCGGCGGTGCCGGCTCCTGCCCGGCCAGCAGATCGCGCAGGTCCTGCTCGACCTGCTGCACGCCCCAGAAGTCGACGCCCAGGTGCGAGAAGACCAGCGCGACGTGGACCGGCTCGCCCTGCTCCAGCACCAGGGCGCAGCGGAACGGCCACTCCTCCCGGTGCCGGAAGGGCTCGGCCGCCAGAGCCCGGGACACCTCGTCGGCGAGCGTCGCGCCCTGGCCCGGCGCGGCCTCGTGGACGGGGACGGTCAGCTCGCCGGAGGCGGACACGTACTGCACCGGCCCGTCCTCGGTCTGCTCGAAGCGGGTGCGCAGCGCCTCGTGGCGAGTGAGCAGCCGGCCCAGTGCCGCTTCGGCCTGATGGATCGTCAGACCAGTTGGTGCGGACACGACCCGGGGGATGTTGTAGTAGTGGGCGCCCTCGTCGAGCCACTGGATGGACTTCCAGATGGCGCGCTGACCCCAGGTCATCGGGGCGCTCTCGGTCCGGTCCCCGTGGAACCGGAGGGAGCCGACACGACGTAGTTCCATGCCTATGCCTCTCGGGGCTGCGCTGCCTCAGGCGGCGCGGTCGGTTGACGGCTTGGTGCGGGTTGGGCCGGCGCGTCCCGGGCGCCACGGCAGTGGGGCGCCTCGGGGGTGCGATGCCTCGGGATGAGGTGCGCCGGGGGTGCGGTTGCGCCGGGGGTGCGGTGCACCGCTCGGGGAGGTGCGGGCAGGCCCGGGCGCCCGCTGCGCGCGGCCGGTTCGGCGGAGCGCGAAGCGGGGCTGTGCGGCGGGGTTGTGCGGCGGTGGGGCGCTGCAGTGCGTGGGACTCTGCAGTGAGTGGGGCGCTGCGGTGAGTTGGACGCTGCGGTGACGGGAGGCTCGGAGATGGGGCGGGCTTGTCGGGCCTGGCCCTCGGTCCGGCTTCCAGAGGTGCGGGGCCACCGATCGGGCGGCGGCCCACGTCGACCCCGGTCCGAGGTGAAGGACGGAAACACCGACCTGCCGGCCGGTTTGCTCCCCTCCGCTTCGGACCCTAGCGACCCCCGCTTCCGGTTGTCCAGCATCTTCTGGCGGCCCGTCCGACCGCCGCCCGGCCGGGCCCGAGCGCCGTGACCACCCGGAGCCGGCAGTTCCGCGAATTCCTTGACGTGACCACTGGTCTAGTCCAAGCTGATCGCGGCGCACGATCATGAGCAGCAGCGGAACAAAATCGGATGTCACCCACGCCCGCCCCTTCCGCCGACCGCCCGGGTACCCCGTGGCTCCTGCTCGCGCCGAACCGCACAGCCGCCGGTCCTGCTTCGGGGTGTCTTCCAGCACCGGTACGAACGACCGCGGTCGACGACGCGTCACGCGTCCGCCCTCCGGGCCGGCTTGTCAGTCGCGCCGGCTCCGCCCGTCCACTCGGTTCACGTCTCCCAGTTCACCCAGCTCGTCGGTCCATCGGCTCGTCGGCTTCGTCAGCACATCTGTCCACGGGGGTTTCAAGGTGCCGTCTTCCGTTCCGTCCGCCGACGCCGGATGGCTCGGCAGCCGCATCAGGCGCTGGCGCGCCGTTGTCGAGCTGCTGCGCCACGCCGGTGTCGGCCTGCTCGTTCCGGCCGTGCTCGTCCACCTCGTGGTCGGGCTGCTGCCGATCGCGTTCATCGCCTGGACCAGCCGCGTCATCGCGGAGATCCCGGCCGCCGCGGCGGCCGGGGGCACCACCGGGGCGGCCTGGGAGACGGTCGCGTCCGCGCTCGGCATCGCCGTCGGGGCGTTCATCCTGCAGCAGTTGCTGACCCCGTTCCAGACCGTGATCAGCGAGGTGGTCACCCGCCGGGTCGACGGCGCCTGCATCGGCCGGTTGATGGACGGTGCGCTGAACGCCCTGCCTGCGGCGGAGTTGGAGCGCCAGGACGTGCTCGATCTGCTCTCGGACGCCCGAAGCGCCTTCGACCGGGCCCGGCCCACCCCGGGTGACGCCGCCGCCGGAGCCCTGGCGCTGATCGCCCGCTATGCCCAACTGGCGGGCGCCGCCGTCATGGTGGCGGTCACGCTCGGTTTCGTCCCCGGGGTCATGGTGGCCCTCACCGCCCTGGTCATCCGCTTCGGCCAGCGCGGCTCGCTCGGTCGCTTCGCGGCCCTGCTGGGCTCACTGGCCGGCCCGCGCCGCCGGGTCGGTTATCTGCGGCGCGCCGCGGGCGGGCCCGAACTCGCCAAGGAGACCCGGATGCTGGGGCTGCTGCCCTGGCTGCTCGGCCGCCACGAGCGGGAGGCCCGCGACTACCTGGAACCGCTCTGGACGGGGCGCCGCCGGCTGCTCTTCTGGCCCTTCGTCGGCCTCGCGGTCGTCGGTCTGCTCGGCGGCGGCACCGCGCTCGTCGTCCTGGCCCGCAGTGGGGTCGACGGCACGCTGTCGCTGCTCCAGCTCTCGGTGGCCCTCCAGGCCGTACTGATCCCGATGCGCTTCGGGGTCTACTTCCCGGAGAGCGACGTCCAGACCCAGTACGGGCTGGCGGCCTACGACTCGCTGGTCCGCTTCGAGGCGCTGGCGCAGGACCGCGTCCGCGGGTCGCGCACCGCCGCCGATGCCCCGTCCGCCGCCGACGCCCCCTCCGCCGTCGCGACTGCGGCCGCCCTCGACGGTCCGATCCGGTTCGAGGGTGTCGCCTTCCGCTACCAGGAGGACGGCCCCGACGTGCTGCGCGGGCTGGAGCTGGAGCTGCCGCCCGGCCGGTCCACCGCGATCGTCGGTCTCAACGGCTCCGGCAAGACCACGCTGGTGAAGCTGCTGGCCGGGCTCCACGAGCCCACCGAGGGCCGGATCACCGCCGGCGGCACCGACCTCGCCGGGTTGCGCGCCGAGGACTGGCAGCGCCGGATCGCCGTCATCTTCCAGGACTTCACGCGCTACCAGCTCACCGCCGCCGAGAACATCGGCATGGGCCGGCCGGAGCTGCTCGGCGACCGCGAGGCGCTGCTCGCCGCCGCCGAACGCGCCGGAGCGGCCGAGATCGTCGAGCGGCTCCCGAAGGGCCTGGACACCGTCCTGTCCACCCAGTACGAGGGCGGCAGCGACCTCTCCGGCGGGCAGTGGCAGCGCATCGCCCTGTCCCGCGCGCTGCTCGCCGTGGACGCCGGGGCCTCGCTGCTGATCCTCGACGAGCCCACCGCGCAACTCGACGTGCGGGCCGAGGCGGCGTTCTTCGACCGCTTCCTGGAGATGACCGAGGGCCTCACCAGCGTCATCATCGCGCACCGCTTCTCCAGCGTGCGGCGCGCGGACCGGATCGTCGTGCTGGCCGACGGCGGTGTGGTGGAGAGCGGCACCCACGAGCAGCTGATGGAGCTGGACGGCCGCTACGCCGAGCTGTTCAGGGTCCAGGCGGAGCGGTTCGCGCGCGAGGAGGGCGCCGGCGGGCACCCCGCCGACGATCACCCCGCCGACGAGTACCCCGACGGTGATCAGGCCGCCGATGATCAGGCCGACGGACAGGAAGAGGACCGCAGCATGCGCCCGGTGGGTGCCCGATGACCACACTGATCCACGCCGTGCGCCGACTGCTGCGGCTCGCCGCGCACTGCGACGCTCGCCGGCTGACCCACGCCGTCCTGCTGATGACCGTCGGCTACCTGGCCACGCCGCTGATCGCGGTGAGCCTCAAGGAGCTGACCACGGCCGCCATCGACGGCACCGGCTCGACCGCCACCTGGCTGGCCCTGGCCACGGCCCTGCTGCTGGTCGTCGAACTGACGATGAATCACTTCGCCCACCTCTCCTACTTCGAACTGGGCGAGTTGGAGGAGCTCAGTCTGCAGGCCGAGGTGATCTCGATCGCCCACGGCGACCGCGGCCTGGAGAAGCTGGACCGCGCCGACGTCGCGGACGCCCTGACGCTGATCCGCGAGGAGCTGCCGCGCACCCGGGCCGCGCTCGAAGCCGTTCTCCAACTCGGCGGCCTGGGGCTGCAGATGGCCGTCACCGCGGCGCTGCTCGGCCTCCTCAACCCGTGGCTGCTGCTGCTCCCGCTGTTCGCCGTGGTGCCCGTGCTGGTCGGCAACCGGGCCCAACTCCTGGTCGACCGCGGCAAGGAGGCCACCGCGCCGGAGAACCGGCTCGGCCGCCACCTGCTCGAACTCGCCACCACCCACGCCTCCGTCAAGGAGGTGCGACTGTCCGGCGCCGCGTCGGTGCTGATCGAGCGCCACGGCCGCGACTGGCGGCGGGCCACCGGCATCCTCGCCCGCGCCCACGCCAAGGCCGGACTGCTGCGCTCGGCGGGCCAGTTGGCCTTCGCCGCCGCGTACGGGGGAGCGATCTACCTGGTCGCGCGGCAGACCGTGAACGCCGGGGCCGGCGCCGGGATCGGCGACGTCATCCTGGTCATCACGCTCGCGGCGCAGGTCAGCCTGCAGGTCTCCAGCGCGCTCACACTGCTCTCGGTGCTCCAGGGCGCCGGCCGCACCCTTCAGCGGTTGGACGGCCTCCGCGAGCCGCGCCCGGAGGTCACCGCGGGCGTGGTCGTCCCCGAGGTCATGACGGCCGGCATCCGCCTGGAGGGCGTCACCTTCCGGTACCCGGGCCAGGAGCGGCCCGTCCTGGACGATGTCACCCTGGACATCCCGGCGGGCGCCGCGCTCGCCGTCGTGGGTGAGAACGGCGCGGGCAAGAGCACCCTGGTCAAGCTGCTGTGCGGGCTCTACCGGCCCACCGCCGGCCGGATCCTGGTCGACGGCGTCGACCTGGAGGAGTGCGACCCACAGCTCTGGCAGCACCGGGTGGCCACCCTGTTCCAGGACTTCGCCCGGCTGGAGCTGCGGCTGCGCGACAACGTGGGCATCGGGGACCTGGAGCGGCTGGACGACGACGCGGCGCTCGCCCAGGTGCTGGAGACGGCGGACTGCGGTCCGGCGCTGGCCCGCGTCGACGGCGACCTCGACGGGCTGCTGGGCCGCGGCTACGGCGACGGGGCCGAACTGTCCGGCGGCCAGTGGCAGAAACTCGGCCTGGCCCGGGCACTGATGCGCCGCCGCCCGCTGCTGGTGGCACTCGACGAGCCCGCCTCGGCCCTGGACGCCACGGCCGAGCACGCCCTGTTCGAGCGTTTCGCCGACCTCGCCGCTCAGGCCCGGGCCGACACCGGTGCGATCACCCTGCTGGTGTCGCACCGCTTCTCCACGGTGCGGATGGCGGACCTGATCGTGGTGCTGGAGGGCGGCCGGGTCTCGCAGGTCGGCAGCCATGCCGAACTCGCCGCCGCAGAGGGCCTGTACGCCGAGCTCTACCGCCTGCAGGCCCGCGTCTACCGGTGAGCGGTCGGGTGCGGGACCGGCCCCGGAGCCGGTCCCGCACCCTTTCCGGCCGGGGCCGTCCCGGGGTCGTCCGGGGCTGTGCCGGTGGCGAAGTGGCCCACTCTCCTGTGACCTCACTGGCCCTGTCGGGCGGCACACTTGCTCCCTAGGATCGGTTCTGTCAGTGTCACCGAGCGGCCGACGGCCGCCCGACCCGGGAGAGCTGTCTCGATGCGATCCATCCCGCCGGCCGGGGCCCGACGGACCCTCGCCACCGCCCAGTTGATCAGCTCGATCGGCGACGGCGCGTACTTCACCTGCTCGGCGCTGTACTTCACCCGCGTCGTGGGCCTCTCGCCCGGCCGGCTCGGTCTCGGCCTCGCCGTGGCCTGGGCGGTGGGGTCGCTGGTGGGAGTCCCGCTCGGTCACCTCGCCGACCGGCGCGGGCCTCGGGGCACGGCGGTGCTGCTGGCGTTCGCCACCGCAGCCGCCGTCGCCTCGTTCCTGGCCGTCCACTCCTTCGGGGCGTTCCTGCTCGCCGCCTCCCTGTACGCCACCGCGCAGTCCGGGCTCACCGCCGCGCGCCAGGCGCTGGTCGGCGGCCTCGTCGCACGGGCGGAGCGCACGGGGCTGCTCGCCCGGCTGCAGTCGACGCTCAACGCGGGCCTGGCCCTCGGCGCGGCCCTCGGCGGCGTCGTCCTGACGGTCGGCACGAGGGCGGCCTTCCTCGTCGCCTTCCTGTTCACCGCGCTGGGGTTCCTGGCCGCGGGACTGCTGCTGCTGCGGCTGCCCGAGGTGGCGCCCGGCCGCGACCGGACGGGCGCCGCGCCCAGGCTGGAGGTGCTCTCCGACCGGCCGTTCGCCGTCGTGACGCTCCTCAACACCGTCCTGCTGCTGCGCATGCCGCTGCTCAGCCTGGTGATCCCGCTCTGGATCGCCGACCGGGCGCCCGGGCTGGGCTGGCTGGGGTCGGCCCTGTTCGTCCTCAACACGGTCGGGGTGATGCTCTTCCAGGTGCGGGTGGCCCGCCGCGTCAGCGGACTGCGCACGGCCTCGCGAGCCGTGCGCGAGGCCGGGCTCGTCCTGCTCGCCTCCTGCGGGGTCTTCGCGCTGGCGGCGGCCGGGGGCCTGCCGCTCTGGGCGCTGGGCGGGCTGCTGGTCGTTGCGGCGGCGCTCCAGGTCGCCGGTGAGCTGCGGCAGTCCGCCGGCTCCTGGCAGATCGCCTTCGACCTGGCGCCGGCCCATCAGACCGGCCAGTACCAGGGCTTCTTCGGTTCGGGCGTGGCGGTGGCGCGCACGGTCGGGCCGCTGCTGCTCACCACGCTGCTGTTGACCTGGGGGGTGCCCGGCTGGCTGCTGCTGGGCGGGATCTTCGCGGCGGCCGGCTGGGCGATGGGACCGGCGGTACGTTGGGCGGAGCGTCGGCGCCCGGGGGCGGTGGCGGAGGCCGCGGTCGGCGTGGTGACGGACGTCGGGCCGGGCGTCGTGCCGGATGTCGTGGCGGAGCGGGCGGCTCCGGCGGCCGCGCCCGCCCGGGGCTGACCGACCGTCACCGGCCCGCCGCCCCCGCCGCCCCCGCCGCGCCCCGCTGCCTCCCGCACCCACCGCGCCCGTAGCCCGGACCGATCACAAGATGGCGATGTACGGTCACGGCACGGTGGATTTTGTGCCGGATCCTGCTCCGATACCGGGAAAATGTCGGACAGATGACGTCGCGCCAGAAGAATCTACGACCGCACGTGGTCTTCCCCTCCCGAGTGCCGGCTGCCAGGCTGACCGGGTTTGCTCAACCGGAGGAGGTTACGTGTCCCGCATCACCAGTCTGACGTTGGCGGTCGCCAGCGCGTTCGCGCTCGTCGCCGGTACTGCCGTCGCCGCGTCGGCGGCACCGGATCCCGGCGTGGCGGCCGCCGAGGCCCGGGTCGATCCGGTCGCCTGGACCCCGTGCAATCCCGATCCGTCCAAGCCGGACCCGGGAATATACGACTGCGCCGTCTACCCGGTGCCGCTGGACTACGCGCACCCGTCCGGCGAGAAGATCGGCATCGCCATGATGCGCCGGCGCGCCGGCGACCCGGCCAAGCGGATCGGCTCGCTGTTCCTCAACCCCGGTGGCCCGGGCGGCAGCGGCTACCTCTGGGCGACCACCCCTCGCTTCGACCCCGAGGTCCAGGCGCGCTTCGACATGGTCGGCTTCGACCCGCGCGGCGTCGGCCGGAGCAACCCGCTGAAGTGCTTCACCACCGACGAGGAGGCCGGCGCCGTCTTCGACCGGATGACCGGGGTGCCGGTCACCAAGGCCGAGGTCGACGGCACGCTGGCCGCCACCCGGGACTACACCGACGCCTGTGACCGCAACGCCGGCCCGTTGATCGAGCACATGTCGACCGAGAACGTGGTCCGCGACCTCGACCGGATGCGCCGGGGCGTCGGTGACAGCCGCCTCTCCTTCGCCGGGTTCTCCTACGGCACGCTGATCGGCGCCACCTACGCCAACATGTACCCCGACAAGGTCCGCGCGCTGATCATCGACGGCAACGTCGACCCCAACCTGCGGCTGCACAACGGCCTGGAGTACGACAAGCAGCGCGCGGACGGCTTCGAACTCGCCCTGGACGAGTACCTGAAGCGGTGCAAGACGGCTGGCGCGCCGCGCTGCGCCTTCGGCGAGGGCGACACCCGGGCCAAGTTCGACGCGATCCGCGACCACCTGCGCACCTCTCCGGTCACCCTGCCGAACGGCACCCAGGTGACGCTGTCCAGCTTCACCAGTCAGGTGGCCAACGCGCTGTACGCGCAGAGCCGGCAGGCGCCGCTGGCCGCCTCGCTGCAGGCGCTGGACGACGTCCTGGGGCAGCAGAAGGCGCCGGCGCTGACGGCCCCGAAGAACGCGGACGACGCCAACGTGCTGGCCGTGACCGTGCCCGCCGCGCTGCGCGAGGCCCCGGCGGACACCCCGTACTCCGCCGACGACTCCTACTACGGCGTCAACTGCCAGGACAAGCCGTACCCCTCCAATCCGCGGGTCTTCGCCAACCTGGCCCGCTCCTGGGAGCGCGACGCGCCCACCTTCGGCCGCTACCAGGCCTTCGACGCGCCCGCCTGCGCGACCTGGCCGGCCCCGGCACGCGACGTCGAGCGGTACACCGGCCCCTGGAACCGGCGGACCGCCACCCCGGTCATGGTGATCGGCAACCTCTTCGACCCGGCCACCCAGTACACCTTCGCCAAGCGCATGCAGCGCCAGCTCGGCAGCGCCGTCCTGGTCAGCGTCGACGTGATCGAGCACTGCGCGGTCGGCCGGAGCAAGGAGCTGAGCAAGCTGGTCACCGGCTACCTGGTGGACCAGGCCGTGCCGGCCCCCGGCCAGCTCCTCAAGCCGGACGCCGAGGCCTTCCCGCCGGTGGCCTGACCGGAGCCGGGGGCGACCCCGGACCGACCCCGTCGGCCCCCCTGCCCGTCGCGGCAGGGGGGCGACGGTCGTTCCGCCCCGGGCATCCAGTAAGTTTCTCTTCGGAACTGAGTCAGTACTGGAAGGGAACCCACAGAGATGACCCCGGACACCGGCCGACCGGACCCGCAGCGGACCTGGACCGCCGTCGACACGTACTTCAACGGCCTGCTGGTCGAGGAGGACGCCGCCCTGCTCGCCGCCGTCGCCGACAGCGAGGCGGCCGGCCTGCCCCCGCACCAGGTGGCGCCCAACCAGGGCAAGCTGCTCTCGCTGCTGGCCCGCGTGCACGGCGCCCGCCGGGTGCTGGAGATCGGCACCCTCGGCGGCTACAGCACCATCTGGCTCGCCCGCGCGCTGCCCGAGGGCGGCCGGCTGGTCACCCTGGAGGCCGACGAGCAGTGCGCCGCCGTCGCCGCCCGCTCCATCGAACGGGCCGGGCTCGCCGAGGTCGTGGAGCTGCGCACCGGCCGGGCACTGGACACCCTGCCGCAGTTGGAGAAGGAGGGCGGCGAGCCCTTCGACCTCGTCTTCATCGACGCCGACAAGCCCAGCAACCCCGCCTACCTGGAGTGGGCGCTGCGCCTCACCCGGCCCGGCAGCCTGATCATCGGCGACAACGTGGTCCGCGACGGCGCCGTCACCGACGGCGCGAGCACCGACCCGCGGGTCCAGGGCGTCCGCCGCTTCACCGAGCTGATCGCCGCGCACCCCCGGCTGACCGCCACCGCCGTGCAGACCGTGGGGGAGAAGGGGTACGACGGCTTCTTGCTCGCACTGGTCACCGGCTGACCCGGACTGCCGGACTGCCGGACTGCCGGACTGCCGGACTGCCGGACTGCCGTGTTGCCGGGCCACCGGCCGCCCGACGGGCCCGCGGACTCCGGGGTGCGGCGGGCTCCCCGGGCGCTCCCGGGTTTGACAGGGTGGGGTGGGCGGATCGCCGCCCGGGACGGGCCCGGGCGGTGCGGCCCAGGAGAGGACGGCGACCGGCCATGACGGGGCAGCAGTTCGGCGACTACCAGAACGAGATCTACTTCGACGGGCTGTTCGGCAACCAGCCGAAGCTCCCGATGACCTTCGCGGAGCTGGAGGCGCGGGCCGAGGCGGCGCTGCCGCCGACGGTCCGGTCCTACGTGGCCGGTGGCGCCGGTGACGAGCGGACCCAGCGCGCCAACGTGACCGCCTTCGAACGGTGGGGCCTGGTGCCCCGGATGATGGTCGGCGCCGCGCGACGCGAGCCGGGTGTGGAGGTCTTCGGGCTGCGGTGGCCCGCACCGCTGTTCCTCGCGCCGATCGGGGTGATCGGCCTCTGTGCCCAGGACGGTCACGGCGACCTCGCCACCGCCCGGGCCGCCGCGCGCACCGGGGTGCCGATGGTCGCCTCGACCCTGTCGGTGGACCCGCTGGAGCAGGTCGCCGTCGAACTCGGCGACACCCCGGGCCTGTTCCAGCTCTACACCCCCACCGACCGGGCGCTCGCCGAGAGCCTGGTGCGCCGCGCCGAGGCAGCCGGCTACCGGGGCATCGTGGTGACCCTGGACACCTGGGTCACCGGCTGGCGCCCGCGCGACCTCGCCACCGGCAACTTCCCCCAGCTGCGCGGCCACTGCCTGGCCAACTACACCTCCGACCCGGTCTTCCGGGCCCGCCTCGCCAAGACCCCGGAGGAGGACCCGGGCGCCGCCGTGATGGAGTGGGTGGGCCTCTTCGGCAACCCGCTCACCTGGGACGACCTGCCGTGGCTGCGCTCGCTCACCGACCTGCCGCTGATCCTCAAGGGCCTCTGCCACCCCGAGGACGTCCGTCGCGCCCGGGACGGCGGCGTGGACGGCGTCTACTGCTCAAACCACGGCGGCCGGCAGGCCAACGGCGGCCTGCCGGCACTGGACGCGCTCCCCGGCGTGGTCGAGGCCGCTGACGGCCTGCCGGTGCTCTTCGACTCGGGCGTGCGCAGCGGCGCGGACGTGATCAAGGCGCTCGCCCTCGGTGCCACGGCCGTGGGCGTCGGCCGCCCGTACGCCTACGGCCTCGCCCTCGGCGGCGTGGACGGAGTGGTGCACGTGCTGCGTTCGCTGCTCGCCGAGGCCGACCTGATCATGGCGGTGGACGGTTACCCGACGCTCGCGGACCTGCGCGCCGAAGGCGCCCTACGCCGGGTCGAGGCCTGACCGGCGGGTGGTGCACGGCAGGCTGAGGCGCCAGTCACTCAGGACGTGGGAGCGCCGCGCTCCCGGAGCTCCAAAATGCGGTTCGACCCTTCACGAAGTGTCGACCCTCCAGGTCGAGCGCCCCGCCGAATGGCTGGAGCCCCCTGGACGACTAACGGGTCGGCCAATCCCAAGGCGTCGCAAGGGCGGTACGGCGGGCCTGGACGAGCAGCGCGTCAACAACGGTTCGGCACAGGCACGTTCCACCCGCGGGCTGCTCGGGTTCCTGGCTTCGGGATCGGTGCATCCCGCGTGGTGTCCGGGTGAGCACCCACCAGGAAGCCCCATCGGCTTCGCGGCGAGCAAGCCCGCCAACGGTCAAGTTCACTGATCCACCCCGAACTCCCGCCCCGGCCGGTCATCCCTGGCAGGCAGCCGACCGGGGCGGGATCCGCAACACCGCACGACCCGGACACCAGCCGGTGTCCGAACTCCCGCACGCTGTGAGGAGACACCAGTATGAGCAGCACACCGAGACGGTGGTTCGGAAGGAAGTTGAAGAACCGTCCGTCCGTCCCGACGCTCTGCTGACTGAGGATCCGGAGCTGATGGAGCCGGCCGACCCGGGGGAGATGGCGAAGGCGCATGCCGCGCTCTCAGCGCTTCTCGGAGGGATGGACATTCCCCCATCGAGTCCGAGAACGAGCCTCAGGCGGCCGCACAGCGCCCCGCTGAGCCCCGTCACGCTCCCGCTCCAGCGCGCGTGTCGGAGGGCATGGAGCTGCTGCTGGAGCTGGGCCGGTGCGAGCCGCACATGGCGCTGGCCGGGAAGCCGCTGGTTGATCAGTCCGCCATGGTGGAGGGGCTGCTGGCCGGGGGATGGGCGCGGGGTGCACTGATATCGATCCTGTCCGCCCCGCTCCCGGAGAAGATCACCCGAAGCGTGGGCGCGATCATCTCCGCGCGACTCTCCAAGATCCCGCCGCACCCGCCTGTCTTCGAGATCAAGGGGACGCCGGTCACCGTGCCGGCTCCGCGCGTCACGTACGACTGCGACGTTTGCAGGGACCCCGGGAAGACGCAGCCCGGGGTGTGCCGGAAGTGTCGCGCAGACGCGCCAACGGTGCCACTCACCGGCGCCGTGATGACGGGCAGCTGGCGTGATCGGGTGCCGGTCTGACAGGCGTTAGGGGAGGTACTCCCACACGCGAACGCCCTTGGATCGCCAGGGTTCTGGACTCTCCTCCACATCTGCCAATCGTTGCATCCATGCCAGTTGTTCGGCGAAGTACGTCCAGTAGGGCGTGCCTTCGTCGGGGCCCTTGTCGAAGATCAGAATCGGCCCGTCGGTTCCCCGCTTGCCGTGGCCGTAGAGCATGACGCGCATCGAGTCGTCGATCTGCTCGATGGCGAAGCTGCAAGGAAAGTCGTAGAGGTAGATCTTCAGGTCTCCACCGTGGCGGGCGACGGATTCGACGAGTGGGTTCAGTACCTCCCGGACGTACCTGTTCGGGTCTTCCATTGCTGCTTCGGCCGGCTCCAGCCGGTACCGGTCTCGACGCGAGGCACAGTGCGGATCCATGATGAAGATCCGAACCGGGACTTCGCTGGACTTGGCCGTAAACAGCGGCAGCATCTCGTCACTGCCGTAGAAGTTCCGGGTGAGGCCGAACATGACGATGCGTTCACGCGCACCGCGTAGGCGCTCGACCAGATCGGCCTTGGAATCGGGATTGGTCAGCGGGAAGGCATCCACGATGCCGGCTTGCTCAAGGTGTCCCAGCATGGCTCCACTGTAGTCACGTCCATAGCCAAGGCGGTCTGGGCGCGTGCCGTAGATACGGCAGAGGTAGTCAATGCGCTCGTCCGCCGGGCGGCGCTGGCCGTGTTCCCACCGGCACAGCTCTGCGTCGGAGATGTGCGGGGGACGCAACCCGTCGTCTTCGTACGCGTGATCGATGTACGCGGCCAGCTCTGGGCGACTCCAGCCCCTTGCCCAGCGATGTGCCTCCAGGGGGTGAACGCTGGGAAGCGTGGTCAGGATCCGGTCAGCGATCTCGTTCGGTTGGAGGCCGTCACGGATGCCCAGAACGCGTACGGACCGGGCCTCACGGTCTGACTGCAATCCTGCAAACACCGAAGCTTGCGGCCCGTCGTACTGAGAGGATCTGCCCTTGAGATGGGAAGAGCACGCAGCCAACTTGGCAGCGAGGACCACAGACCCCGACTCGCGTTGGCGGACTCCAGTTGCCAGCGTCGCACGCCACGAGCTGATCCCCCGGTGGTGGGAGCCCGACGATGGTGGTTGGCGGCTCCAAGTCGGCGCGCACAACCCGGAGCTGTGGATCCGGCGCGCGTATGGCAGCAACTCGGTCGTGACCTCCGTGGGCGGGCTCCACGCAGACCACGCGGCGCCGGACGACCGACCGACGGGCCGGACCACGAGTTCCGCAACCCTGACGGCCCTGCTCGTCAAGATGCTGCGACACGGGCGAATCAACGCCGAGCACGACCTGTTGGATATCGGCACCGGCGCCGGCGGGCTGACCGCCATTGCCTCTCGGCGCTTGGGAGCCGAGCACGTCACCAGCGTGGACGTGGACGCCTATCTGACCGAGGCCGCGAACGACCGCCTTGCCCGTATGGGACTACGTCCGGAATTCCTGACCGTGGACGCGACCGGCCCCATTCCCGGCGACTACGACCGCATTGTGGCCACCGTCGCAGCCCGACCCGTGCCTGTTTCCTGGCTTCAGGCGCTCCGAACGGGCGGACGACTCGTCACCACGATCGCCGACACGGCGCTGATCCTCACAGCGTGGAAGACCGCTGACGGTGGAGCTGAAGGGATGATCGAGCGGGACTGGGCGGGATTCATGACCACCCGGCACAGCGCCGACTATCCGCCGGGGCTGGAATCCCTCTTCAAGATCGCCCGGGAATCCGACGGTGACGAGGCCAAGTTGGGCCGATTCCCGGCCGCGGATATCCGCGACAACTGGGAGGTCTGGTCGATGTTCACGATCACGCTGCCCGGCGTCCAGATCGACTTCGAAGAGAAGCCGGGTGAGCGCACGGCTTACCTCGCACACCCCGACGGGTCGTGGGCACGGGCGGAGGCTCAGCGCTACGAACCGCCGACAGTCCACCAGAGCGGCCCCCGGCGACTTTGGGATGACCTGGAGCGGATTCGCACGTGGCGGGAAGTAGAGGGCGGTCTGCCGCTGTTCGGCTGCAACGCCCGCGTCAGCCCTGAAGACGGCGCGATCCACCTGTCACGGGGCCGGTGGTCGGCCACCATCGGATAGCCCCTCCTGAGCCGGCCCGGCCGCTATACGTTCCCCCACGGGGCGGTCGGGCCCCTAGACACCCTCGTAGCTCTGCCGGATTCGTCCACGGCACGCCGGCGGAGGGCGAGCAGAGCCCCCGGCTTGCATCTGGCGATGTGAGTCCGGGGGCTCTGTGATGTCATCGGTGCGCGAGGTCGTGATCTCTCGGTCGCGCGGACGTGGGCGCTTGTCCCGCCTCAGACTTCGTCGAGCGGGACGGACGGGTCGGCGAGCGCCTTCGGGTCCACCGTCCGGCCGGAGCGGACGAGTTCGCGGATCGGGTCGGTGACGTCCCAGACGTTCACGTTCATGCCCGCCAGGACCTTGCCGTCGGCGAGCCAGAAGGCGATGAACTCGCGGGTGGCGGGGTCGCCGCGGAAGACCACCCGGTCGTAGCCGCCGGGCTCGACGTAGCCGGTGTACTCCATCCCCAGGTCGTACTGGTCCGTGAAGAAGTACGGAACCCGGTCGTAGGCCACGTCCTGGCCGAGCATCGCGCGGGCGGCGGTCTGCGGCTGGTTGACGGCGTTGGCCCAGTGCTCCACCCGGATGTGGCGGCCGAGCAGCGGGTGGAAGGCGTTGGCGACATCGCCCGCCGCGTAGATGTCCGGGTCGGAGGTGCGCAGGCGCTCGTCGGTCTTCACCCCGTTGTCGAGCTCCAGTCCGGCCGATTCGGCGAGCGCGGTGTCAGGGGCGATGCCGATGCCGACGATCACCGCGTCCGCCGCCACCGTCGTGCCGTCCGCGAGCCGGACGCCGGTGACCGTGCCGTCCTTGCCGGTCAGCTCCTCGACCTTGGCGCCGAACCGCAGGTCCACCCCGTGGTCGCGGTGCAGGTCGGCGAAGACCTGGGCGACCTCGCGGCCGAGCACCCGCAGCAGCGGGAGCTCGGCGGCCTCCAGCACGGTGACCTCGGCGCCCGCCGTCCTGGCCGCGGCCGCCGTCTCCAGGCCGATCCAGCCGGCCCCGATCACCGCGACCCGGGCCCCGGGCGTCAGCGCCGCCTTGATCCGGTCGCTGTCCTCCACCCGGCGCAGGTAGTGCACGCCGTCCTGGTCCGCGCCGGGTACGGGCAGCCGGCGCGGTACCGAACCGGTGGTGAGCAGCAGCTTCGCGTACTCGATCCGGCCGTCGTCGGCGAGCGTGACGGTGTGCGCGGCCGGGTCGACCGAGGTGACGGCGGTACCCAGGCGCAGCGTCACGTCGTGGTCGGCGTACCACTGCGGCGGGTGGACGTGGATCTTCTCGCGCGGCGTCGTGCCGAGCAGGTAGCCCTTGGAGAGCGGCGGCCGCTCGTACGGGCGCTCGTGCTCGGCGCCGATCAGGACGATGCCGCCCCGGTAGCCGGCCTCGCGCAGGGCCTCGGCGGCCTTCGCACCACCCAGGGAGGCGCCGACGATGACGTACGGGCGCTCGCGCCCGGTGCCGTCGGCCGTTCCCGCTGTGTCCGTGCTCATGCTGAACTCCTCGCTCTCCGGCCGGAATCACGGACAGCCTGCCGCCGGTCGGGGGGCCTGTCGAGGCCACGCCAGGCGCGCCGCGACAGGCTCCCCCGAACGGGTGAGGCGAGGGTGACGGGGTTTGCGCTCGCGACCCCCCGTGGCGCAGGGGCTCGCGGGCGCGGCGTCATGCGGTCATGGCCTCGCGGACCAGCGCGGTGTCGACGAACTGCTCGAAGCGGACGATCCGTCCGCCGCGCACGGTGAAGTGGTGGGCCACCCGGACGGCGAGCGGCCGGCCGGTGGCCCGGTTGACCGCGGTGTAGCGGGCCAGCACCACCACGTTCTCGCCGGCCACCACGTAGCTGTCGTCGTGCGCCGTCCAGTCGTCCCAGTCGGCGGCCAGCCGCTCCATCACGCCGCCGGTGACGCCCTTCGGGGTCCGGTACGTGCCGCCCAGCGGGAAGCCGGCCATCTCCGTCCACTCGACGTCCTCGGCCAGGGTGGCCCGCAGCGCGGCCAGATCGCCGCGGGCCGAGGCGAGGTACTGGCGGCGGACCACATCGGCGGGGGCGTCGGACTCGGCGAACGACACCTCGGACCTCGGAATCTCGATCATCGCGGCTCAGCCCCAGACCAGCTCGCCCTTGGCGACCTTCGTCCCGAGGTCGACCGCCAGCTTCATGCCGAGGTCCGGGTAGCGGCGCTCCAGCGCCTCCTTGGCGGCGGCCGCGTCGACGCCCTGGCCGATCTCGGTCTCGAAGGCGCGCAGGTAGTCGCGGGTGTGCACGATCGCGGTGCCGTCCGTGGGCGCGTCGGCGGTCCGGTGGCCGGCCACCACGAACTCCGGGTCCAGTGCCTCCATGCCGTCCAGCAGGTCGATCCAGGCGGCCCGCTGGGCCGGGGTCGGGGTGTCGGCGGTCCACACGTGCAGGCCCTCGAAGAGCAGTACCCCGCCGAGGAGCGCCCGGTGGTGGTGCTGCCAGAGGTAGTGCCGGTCCGGCAGGTGGAAGTCGGCGCCGCGCAGCTCGAACCGATGGCCCTCGAAGACGATCTCGTCGCCGTGCAGCACCTCCGGCCGCACCAGGCGGGTCGGCAGTTCCGGGCCGAGGTGCGCCCAGGCCTTGAGCTTGCCCTCGTAGGACTCCTGGATGTGCTCGACGGTGGACGCCGTGGCCAGGAACCGCGCCTGTGGGAAGGCCTCCTGCACCTCCTGCGCGCCGAAGTAGAAGTCCGGGTCGCCGTGGCTGACGAACACCGTGGTCAGCCGCTTGCCGGCGGCCCGGATCCGCTCGACCAGCCGGCGGCCGTCGGAGCGGGTGAACCCGGCGTCCACCAGCAGGGCGTCGTCGGGCCCGGTCACCAGCACGGAGGTCTTGTTGAGCGAGCTGTCGGGGCTGTCGACGACCTCGAAGTCGAGAGAGCTCATCGGGGACCTCCGTGGATACCCCCGGGTTTAGCCGGGGGGTGGGGGCGCCCCCGCTTGCGGGGGAGAAACGGACTGCCTGCGGGGCAGGTCGGGGGGCGGTGTTTCGCCGTCGGGGCGGATCGCCGTGAGGGTGGCCGCAGGTCGTTGTCAGTGCCTGCCGGTAGGTTGATCCTGTGCATCTCAGGTACTCCTATCGCATCTGTCCGACGGTGGGTCAGCGGCAGGCGCTGGCCCGTACGTTCGGGTGCGCGCGGGTGGTGTACAACGATGCGCTTGCCCTGCGGAAGGCGGCGTGGAAGGCGGACCGGTCGAGGATCCCGACCGGTGTTCTGGCCAAGGCGGTGATCACCGATGCGAAGAAGACGGACGCCCGGTCGTGGCTGGGGTCGGTGTCGGTGGACGCGTTGCAGTCGTCCATCCGTGACCTGGACACGGCCTACCGGAACTTCTTCGACAGCGTGTCGGGTAAGCGGGCCGGTCACCGGGTGGGCCTTCCGGTGTTCAAGTCGCGGAAGGACAACCGGCAGTCGCTGCGGTTCTCCCGCAACGGCTTCCGCCTGCGGTCCAATGGCAAACTGAACCTTGCCAAGATCGGCGACGTTCGGGTCAAGTGGTCGCGGGCACTGCCGGCCGACCCGTCGTCGGTGACGATCGTGCTGGACCCGTCCGGCCGGTACTTCGCCTCGTTTGTGGTGGACGTCGAACCGCAGCACCTGGCCGCCCTGGACACCGAGGTGGGGATCGACCTCGGCCTGACCACCTACGCCGTGTTGTCCGACGGCACGGTGATCGACAACCCGCGTTTCCTGCGGAAGGCGGAGAGGAAGCTCAAGGCCGCGCAGCGGGCGCTGTCCCGGAAAGCGAAGGGGAGCAAGAACCGGGCGAAGGCCCGGCGCAAGGTCGCCAGGGCGCACGCCAAGGTGGCCGACACCCGCATGGACTGGGCGCACAAGCAGACGACCAGGCTGATCCGCGAAACCCAAGCGATCTACCTGGAAGACCTGAACGTGCGAGGCCTGGCCCGAACCCGCCTGGCCAAGTCCGTCCACGACGCCGGATGGTCCACCTTCCGACGACTCCTCACCGAGAAAGCCGCCCGCTACGGCAGGCACATCGGCGTGATCGGCCAGTACGAGCCCACCAGCCAGGTGTGCTCCACCTGCGGGGTCCTGGACGGACCCAAGCCTCTCAGCATCCGCATGTGGACGTGCGGCGCGTGCGGCACCTCTCATGACCGTGACCTCAATGCTGCTCGGAACATCCTGGCCGCCGGGCGGGCGGACAGGCTAAACGCCTGCGGAGGGCCGGTAGGACCCGGCGTGGCGATCCCACGCCAGGCACGGCCCGTTGAAACAGGAACCCACCGGAACGCCGGCCGCACCGGGCGCAAGCCCCGTGCCGCAGGCGCGGCCGGAATCGGGGGTCGGGCCGGCCCGGCTGCCGTACACCGGGCACGCGTCCCCGCCCAGCATCGGCGACCGGAGGGCGGCCCGCACCTCGGACGGTGCCGGCGGGGGACGGAGCGGCGCCCCGAGCGGGGCCGGTCACCGGCTCCGCGGGTCGGGCCGGCTCCAGAGGGTGAGGTCGCTGCTGGTGGCCACGGCCAGGGTCCGCCCCGACGGGGAGAATCCGGCGGCCCGGAACGTCGACCAGGAGGAGTGGTACACGTGCCACCAGGTCTCGCCGTGCTCCCCCTCGAACGGTCCGCCGCCGGTGCACAGCAGCACCCGCTCGTTCGGCCATTCCGGGACCACGACCTCGACGTGCCAGCCGTCGTCGGTGCCGGTGTGCAGCCCGCCGCCGTGCAGGCCGGCCACCGGGACGCGGACGTCCGCGACCGGGCCGATGCCGGGGCAGGCGAGGTCCGGCCCGTCCGGCTCCTCGTCCGGTGCGTACTCGCGGGCGAGCTTCTCGCCGGTCGTCGCGTCGAAGAGGCCGTGTCCGCTGCTGGAGACCACCAGGACGAGGTCGCCCCCGGTGGCCGGGTCGGTGGCGAAGCCGATGCCGAGCAGACCGCCGACCGGGATCAGCCCGTGCCCGACCGGCTGCCAGGGTGCGGGCGGGGCCGTGACCGTCGCGCCGAGGAAGCGGTCGCGGAGCTGCTGCTGGAAGACGGTGACGGCCATGGGAAGGATCATCCCACCGCCCCGGTCGGTCACCCCTGCGGGGCCAGTCTGGTCACCGCCGCGGCCGCGAGCAGGGTGGCGGCCGCCAGCGCGGGCCAGAGCACGCCCGGCCCGACGGCCAGCAGCGTGGTCAGCACCGCCGGGGCGAGCGCACGGCCGACGCCCGTCGACAGCTCCCAGCGGGCGAGCGCCCGCCCGAGCAACCGGGGCGGCGCGCTGGCGGCGACCAGGGCCGTCCCCGAACCGCTGTAGAGGATCTCGCCGAACGTGAAGAGCACCGAGACGGCCGCCACGGCGGCCGCGCCGGAGGTGCCGCCGATCGCGCCCGCCGCCCAGAAACCCAGGTAGGAGAGCGCGAGGACGGCTCCGGCGACGGCGAGCACGGCCCGTCGGGAGCGGTCGGCGAGCCGGAGCACGACCGCGAGCTGGAGCGTGATCACCAGCACGGTGTTGCCCACGAAAACCCCCGCGGACCAGGCCGGGGAGGCGTGCAGGTGGAGGACCAGCAGCGCGGGCAGGGCGACCTCCAGGACGTCGAAGCAGAACGCGTAGGGGAGGTTGGCGGCGCTGAGCAGGCCGATCCGGCGCAGCACCGGGCCGGCCGCCGGCGCGGGGGCCGGGGCTTGCGCGGTACCGGGCGGGGTGCTGCGCGTGGTGCCGGGGGCGGTGACCCGGAGCGAGTGCACCAGCCCCGCCGCGACCAGGCACGCGGTACCCGTCACCCCGGCCAGCAACCGGATCGCGCCCGACCCGCCGGCCACCGCGAGGGTCGCGACCAGCGCGCCCGTGCCCAGGCCCGCGTTGCGCAGCGTCCGGCCGGCGGCCAGGGCGGCGTCCCGGGTCCGCCCCTCGGTCAGCGTGCTGACCACGGCCGCGTGCGTGGTCGGCCAGGACTGGTTGCCGACGCCGAGCAGGACGGCCGACGCCGTGAACCCACCGAGGCCGTCCGCCCGCAGCAGTGCCACCGCGCCGGCCGCCCGGACCAGCAGGGTCACCGCCGCCGGGAGGCTGCGCGCGCCGCGGTCGATCCAGCGGCCGGTCAGCGGGAGCACCAGCAGGCCCACCACCATGCCGGCGGACATCGCCAGACCGACCGTGCCGGGGTCGAGTCGCAGCACCCCGATCCCGTAGAGGAGCAGGAACGGGCGGAGCAGCCCGGCGCCGAGCGCGTCCACCAGCAGCGCTGCCGCGTAGCGGCGGCCACCGGCGGCGGTGAGCAGGGCGAGCAGGGCGGCGGGGTCGGTGAGCAGCGCGGCGGGCCTCGCCCGCGACGGGCCCGCCGGCTCCGGTCGCGTCGGTTCGGCGGGCGCGGTGGGCGGGTTCGGCGGGCGGCCGTCGTGGGTGGCGGCGTCCTCGGGGAGGGGCTTCTGCTGGAGCGGGCTCATGACCGGTACCGTCCGCCCGCACAGGGGCGTCGGGCACGTCGATTGACGACTCCCGTCAATCGGTGGCGGCGCCCCCGCGGCGGGCTGGCAGGATCACCGGGGTGAGCCTCAGCATCGACATCACCGCCCTGCCCGACGAGCGCCTGCTCTTCGCCCCCTCGCCGCTGGCCGAATTGAGCGCGATGCTGCACGTCCTCGCCGAGCCCGCGCACCACCCCGGGCAGCACGGCTGGGCGGCGAGCACGGCCGCCTCGATCGCTCCCGAACTGTCCGAGCGCCTGTCGGAGGCCGACTTCCTGTGGCGTTCCTCGCGGGCCGACTTCCTCGTCCCCGGTCTGCCGGGCGCCACCCTGACCGAGGAGCTGGACGCCGTCGACCGGCTCGACGACGAGCTGTACGTCCGGGCCGCCGTCATCATGAGCTGCGGGTCGTCCCGGCTCACCCACCGGCTCGACTCGCCGCTCACCGACCCGGCGGCGCAGCAGCTGGCCCGGGAGCTCGCGCTGGCCCGCGGCCCCGGGCAGGCCGCCTTCGCCGACCGGCTGTTCGCCGACCCGCCGGTCGTCCGGACGATGGTCCGGCGGATGCTGGAGGAGTGCCAGGAGGCGTTCTTCGCCGACGCCTGGCGGCGCGTGCTGCCGGACCTCGCGGCCGACGCCCGGCACAAGACCGACGTGCTGGCCCGGCACGGCCTCGGCGAGGCGCTCGCGGCGGTGTCCTCCTCGGTCACGCTGGCGACCGGGTCGGACGGGCGGCGGCGGATCGTCGTCGACAAGCTCCAGGACAACGCCACCGGGGCCGGTACCGGGGGAGTCACGTTCGTCCCGACCGCCTTCGGGTACCCGCACCTGCTGGTGGTGCACGCGCCCGGATGGCGGCCGGTGGTGCAGTACCCGATCGCCGGGGGCGGGCTGCCCGAGCCGGTCTCGCTCGCCGTGGTGCAGCAGCGGCTGGAGGCACTGGCCCATCCGGTCCGGCTCCGGCTCGCCCGCACGATGGCGCGCGGACCGCACACCACGGGCGAGTTGGCGTCGGCCTGGCAGCTCAGCGCGCCGGAGGTGTCGCGGCATCTGGCGGTGCTGCGCCGGGCCGGGCTGCTCACCACCCGGCGGCGCGGACGGTACATGCTGTACCAGCTCGACCTGGCGGGCAGCGCCCGGCTGGGCTCGGACCTGCTGGAGGCGGTGCTGCGCTGACGGTGCGGCGCTGACGGTGCTGCGCTGACGGTGCGGCGGTGCCCGGCGGTGCGGCGCGGCGCGGTGCTGTGGTGACGGTGTGGGGTTGCGGGGCGCGCGCACGGGCGGCGGGGCGCGGGGCGCGTGGCGCACCACCGGACGGGGCCGGCGGGCGGGAACAGGGGGCCGAGGGGCGGTGTTCGAGCGATCATGACCAGTGACGACGTGCCCGTGACCGCTTCCGAGACCGACATCCTGCGCTACGCCGCCTTCGCCACCGATCCGGGCGGCGGCAACCCGGCCGGTGTGGTGCTCGACGCGTCCGGCCTCTCCGCCGAGCGGATGCTCGCCATCGCCGCCGAGGTGGGCTACTCCGAGACGGCGTTCCTGATAGCGGACGCCGCAGCTGCCGCCGTCGCGGAGGGCCGGGCCGAAGCCGGATACACCGTGCGGTACTTCAGCCCGCTGCTGGAGGTGCCGTTCTGCGGGCACGCCACCGTCGCCTCCGCCGTCGCGATCGCCGACCGGGTCGGCCCCGGCCGCTACGTCTTCGCCACCCCGGCCGGCGAGGTGCCGATCGAGGTGGACAAGGGCGTGGACGGCGCGCTGCGCGCCACCCTGACCAGCGTCGAGCCGCACATCGAGGAGGTGGGCGAGGCGGACGTCGCCGAGGCGCTGGCCCTGCTCGGCTGGTCGGCCGACGAGCTGGACGCGGCGCTGCCGCCCCGGATCGCCTACGCCGGCGCCCGCCACCTGGTGCTGGCCGCCGCCACCCGTGACCGGCTGGCCCGGCTGGACTACGACTTCGACGGCCTCGCCGCCTATATGACGGCCCGCGGGCTCACCACCCTCCAGCTGGTCTGGCGCGAGAGCGAGCACGTCTTCCACGCCCGCGACCCGTTCCCGGTCGGCGGCGTCGTGGAGGACCCGGCGACGGGCGCGGCAGCCGCGGCCTTCGGCGCCTACCTGCGCGAGCGGGGCGCGGTGACGGCACCGGCCACCCTGACCCTCCACCAGGGCGAGGACCTCGGCCGCCCGGGCGTGCTCGGCGTCGAGCTCCGCGAGGGCGACACCCGCGTGCGGGTGTCGGGTACGGCGGTGGCGATCCCGTAGCGGCTCGGGGCCACGCCCGGCGCAGAGGCCCCGCTGCGCAGAGGCCCCGGCGTCGGGTTCGGCCCCGGCGTCGGGCTCAGGGGGTCTGCTCGGCCTCGTTCGTCCAGACTCCTCGGGGGTGTTCGGCGACCGGGAGCCAGAGGCGGGGCTGGGCCCGGCAACCGGTCGAGGCGGCCGCGTCCCAGGGCCATCGGCCACCCGCGTCCGGCCACACGAGCTGGACGACGGGCACCGGCACCCGCCGGTAGAAGCCGACCGCGCTGCCGACCAGCGGCCGGTGCCAGCCGGGGTCGACCGGCCGGACCATCAGCGGATGGCTGCCGAGGACGCCGGTCAGCAGGCTGCCCGGCTCGGCCGGGCCCGTCTCGCACAGCCGTGCCGCGGCCTCGTCGACCCAGCTCATCAGGTCGTGCACGCGCAGCCCGAACATGGCCACCTCCGGCAGCCGGTGGGAGTGCCAAAGGCCCACGGTGAACGCCCAGTCCGGCACGGAGCCGCCGGCCACTCCGACGATGTGCCGGCCCCGGGCCCGGACGTCCGCCGCCTCCCGCGCCCAGTGCCGGGCGCGGTGGTGCTCCGGCACCTCGGCCGCGCACAGAACGCAGGAACAGTCGGGCAGGTCAGGCCGGTCGGTCATGGATGTATCCCATCAGCCGTACCGGCCGCACGATCGGTCGGGGGTCCGGTCAGGGGTCCGGTCTGGCCGGAGTTTCGGGTCGGGCCGGCGCGGGGTGCGGGAAAACCGATTGTGCCGGCGCAGCCCGATGGGTGAACCTGCCCGGATGGGACAAGAACGCGGTCGGACCGTCAGCATCCACGTCACCCACGGCGACGACTACCTCGGCCCGGTGGGCCCGTTCGAGGTCGACGGGGCGTGGTGGTCGTCCGCCGCACCGGTGGTCGAGCGGGTGTCGGAGGAGCTGGGGGTGCCCGTGCTGGTGCTCCGGCTCGCCGAGGTGGCGGACGGCGGCGGCGGCAGCGGCGGGCACGTGGTCTACCACGTCGAAGCGCTGGAGCGCCCCGCCGGTCCGGTGCCGCACCAGGCGGGTGCCCGCACCGCCGCCCTGCTCGGGCCGGCCGAGCGGCGGGCCGGTTGGGCCACCCCGTCCGGGCTGCGGGCCGCGCTCGACTGGGCGGAGCGGACGCTGCACCGGGCGGGCCGCCCGGTGGCCGGCCCGGTCGAGCAGGTCCGGACGTGGAACCTGTCCGGCCTCTTCCGCTACCGGACGGCAACCGGTGTCGACGCCTGGCTGAAGGCGATCAACCCGACGTTCAACGCCGGTGAGGGCGAGGTGATCGCGCTGCTCGGCAGCGTCGATCCCACGCTGGTGCCGCCGATGCTCGGTGCCGACCCCGTCCACGGGTGGTTGTTGCTCGATCACGTCCCCGGAGAGGACTGCTGGGGCCCGTCCGCGGAGCAGGTCGCCGACGTGGTGCCGCGGCTGGTCGCCGCGCAGGCGGCGCTCGCCGCCGACGGCCGGGCGGCGGCCGCCGGCCTGCGGGACCGCACCCCGCGCACGCTGGTCACGCAGGTGGCCGCGCTGCTCGACCGTCTGGAGGCGGCGAACGAGGCGAAGGAGGCGGAGGAGGCGGAGGAGACGGGCCCGGCGGGCTCGGCCCCGGCCGCCCCGGGGGCGGCCGGGGCGTCGCTGACGGCCGGGGAGCTCACCGCCGCCCGGGCGCTCGCGGCTCGGCTGCCCGCGCTGGTCGCGGACCTGGCCGCCTGCGGGCTGCCCGAGACGCTGGTGCACGGGGACTTCCACCCCGGCAACTGGCGCTCCGACGGCACCCGGGCGGTGGTCGTCGACTACGCCGACTCCTGCCTCGGGCACCCGGCGCTGGACGGGCTGCGCCCCCGGCAGTACGTCTCCGACGAGCGCTGGGCGCAGGTCGCCGAGGTGTGGGCGCGGGCCTGGCGGGAGCACGCTCCCGGCTCGGACCCGGAGCGCGCGCTGAGGCTGGTCGAGCCGCTGTACCACCTGAGCTACGCGGTGCGGTACCAGGAGTTCCTGGACCACGTCGAGATCAGTGAGCGTCCGTATCACGAGGGGGATCCGGTGAACGAGATCCGCGCCGCGCTGGCCTGGACGGGGCGGGCGTAGCCGCGGGCGCGGGCCTGGGCGCGGTCACCGGCACCGGCGCGGCGGGCACGGCACGGGCCTGAGCGGCACCAGGTGCGGGCCTGAGCGGCACCCGGCACGGGCCTGAGCGGCACCAGGCGGGCCGCCGGCCCCGCCCCCCCCGGGGGGGGGGGGGGGCGCCGGGGGGGTCACCACGACGGGGGGCTCAGGCGGCCCGAGCGGGCCGAGTACAGGGCCAGCGCCTCGACCGGGCAGAAGTCGACCGCCTCGGCGAGTTCCTCCGTCAGCCGCTCGCCGGCCGGGCCGCCGTGGGGCGAGGCCTGCCGCACCGGGTGGGCCAGCCCGTCGGCGCCGAGCGCCAGCGAGCCGGGGGCGGAGAGCGCGCACATGCCCGAGCCGATGCAGCGGTCCCGGTCAACCCGGACCACCACCGAGTCGTCCCCGGCGTCCGACGCGGGCCGGTCGGCCTCCGGCGTCACCAGGCGACCTGGAGCGTGTTCGGACTGCGCGTCAACAGGCCGCGGCGCCAGTCGATGGACTCCGCCGGCCCGGTGAGCCGGAGCGAGGGCAGTCGGCGGGCCAGCCGGTGCAGGGCCAACTCCAGTTCCATCCGGGCCAACCAGGCGCCCAGGCAGTGGTGCGGCCCGGCGCCGAAGGTGTACATCGGCGCGGCGGGCGGCGAGAACAGCTCGGTCAGCAGATCGCCGGTGAAGACCTCGGGGTCGTGGTTGGCGGTGCGGGTGTCGGCGGCGACCACGCTGCCGGCCGGGATGACCACGCCACCGATCTCCACGTCCTCGACGGTGCGCCGGAACAGGCCGGGGAGCACATCGCCGTCCCCGAGGGGGACGGCACGCAGCAGCTGCTCCGTGGCGGCGGCCGCGCTCTGCTCGTCGGAGGCGAGCCGGTGCCAGGCCTCGCGACCGGCGCTCAGCAGATAGACCAGGGCGTTGCCGAGCATGGTCATGGTCGTCTCGTGCCCCGCCACCACCAGACCGATCACCAGCGACACCAGCTGCGGCTCGGTGATGGCGTCACTGTCCCGGGCGGCTTCGAGCAGGCTGCTGACCAGGTCGTCGCCGGGAGTGGCCCGGCGTTCGGCGATCAGCTCGGCACCGAAGTCGGCGAACTCGTCCATCGCCCCCCGGACCGCCGGGGCGGAGTGCGCGGTGGTGGAGAGCGCGTGGTCGCTCCAGTGGGTGAGGCGCTTGCGGTCCAGACCGTCGAGGCCCATCAGCCGGCTGATCACGGCGACCGGCAGCGGGCGGGTGTAGGCGGCGACGATGTCGGCGGGGGAGCCCTGGTCGATCAGCTCGTCCAGCAGGGCCTCGACCACCGAGGCCACCCAGGGCCGCCAGCGGGCGATCGCGCGCGGCGTGAACGCCCGCTGCACCGTGCGGCGCAGCCGCTGGTGGTCGGCGCCGTCGAGGTTCAGGATGCCCTGCGGGTCGTCCAGGAGGTTCGGGGCGAGCGAGAGCGGGGGTGCGTCGGGTGCGTAGAGCGCAGCACGGCTCAGGCGCGGATCGGCGAGCACCTGCCGCACGTCGGCGTGGCGGCTGACCAGCCAGACGGGGGTGCCGGTCGGCAGCGAGCCGAGGCGCGGCGGGCCCGGTTCGAGCCGGCGCAGGCAGTGCAGCGGCGGCAGCAGGGGCAGCGCGGTCGGGCTGGACGGCGAAGAGGGGCTGGACGGCGTGGTCGGGCGGGGCGGGCCGGGCGCGTGGGTCTCGACGGGGCCGGTCGTGGCACGGGTGGCACTGTTCTCGGCGGACATCCGTACTCCAGACTCCAGGGCGGTGGGCCGCAGGGGGCGGCCCGACGGGGGGTGGATCCGGGGAGGTGCGCGGGGACGGGGCGGGTGAGCGGCCGGTTCGGGGCCGCAGCGGGCGGTCAGGCGGGCAGGTGGGCAGGCGGGGCGGACGGGGCGGGCGGTGCCGAGGCGCACTGCGAGCAGCCCGGCACCGGGCGACGCCGGGCCGTGCGGCCGGGCCGGGGCCGGGCAGCGGTGTGGGCGGACGGGGCGGATGAGTCGGACGGGTCGTTACGACCGTACGTGGGCGCCGAGCCACAGTCAGCAACGATTCCAGCCAACGCAGGGTGGTTGGGGGGCCGATGACGGGCGCTCGGCCCCGCCCGCGCGCCCCTGCCGCCCGGACGGCGGTGAGCGGGACCACCGGGGCCGTTCGCCGGGCGGGGCCCCGCCCGGCCGCCCGGCCCGGACGATACGCTTCGTGGGCAAGTCGTTTGACGCAGGTCACGCCGGTGCAGAGCCGCACCGGCCGACGGAGGTGGAATCGGATGGCCCAGCAGGTGAAGGCAGTCATCGCGCGTGCCAAGGGCGCGCCCGTGGAGGTGACGACGATCGTCGTACCCGACCCCGGGCCGGGCGAGGCGGTGGTGCGGATCCAGGCCTGCGGCGTCTGCCACACGGACCTCCACTACCGGGAGGGCGGCATCAACGACGACTTCCCGTTCCTGCTGGGCCACGAGGCCGCGGGCATCGTGGAGTCGGTGGGCGAGGGCGTGACCGAGGTCGCCCCCGGTGACTTCGTCGTCCTCAACTGGCGTGCGGTCTGCGGCCAGTGCCGCGCCTGCAAGCGCGGGCGCCCGCAGTACTGTTTCGACACGCACAACGCCAAGCAGAAGATGACGCTGCTGGACGGTACCGAGCTGTCCCCGGCCCTGGGCATCGGCGCGTTCGCGGAGAAGACCCTGGTCGCGGCCGGCCAGTGCACCAAGGTCGACCCGGCGGCCGAGCCGGCCGTCGCGGGCCTGCTGGGCTGCGGTGTGATGGCGGGCATCGGTGCCGCGATCAACACCGGCAACGTCGGCCGGGGCGACTCGGTCGCGGTGATCGGCTGTGGCGGCGTCGGCGGCGCGGCCGTGCTCGGCTCGCGGCTGGCCGGCGCGGGGAAGATCATCGCGGTGGACATCGACGACCGCAAGCTCGCCACCGCGCAGAAGCTCGGAGCCACCCACACCGTCAACTCCCGCACCACCGACCCGGTCGAGGCGATCCGCGAGCTGACGGACGGCAACGGTGCGGACGTCGTGGTCGAAGCGGTCGGCCGCCCGGAGACGTACAAGCAGGCGTTCTACGCCCGTGACCTGGCCGGCACGGTCGTGCTGGTCGGTGTCCCGACGCCGGAGATGACGCTGGAGCTGCCGCTGCTGGACGTGTTCGGCCGCGGTGGCGCGCTGAAGTCGTCCTGGTACGGCGACTGCCTGCCCTCGCGGGACTTCCCGATGCTGATCGACCTCTACCTCCAGGGCCGCCTGGACCTCGGTGCGTTCGTCACCGAGACCATCGAACTCGACCAGGTGGAGCAGGCGTTCGCGCGGATGCACGAGGGCGACGTGCTCCGTTCGGTGGTGATCCTGTGAGCGGCGCCCGGATCGACCGGCTGGTCACCGCCGGCACCTTCGACCTCGACGGCGGCAGCTGGGAGGTGGAGAACAACGTCTGGATCGTCGGTGACGACGACGAGGCCGTGGTGATCGACGCGGCCCATGACGCCGAGGCGATCGAGGCGGCCCTCGGCGGGCGCCGCCTGCTGGCGATCGTCTCCACCCACGCGCACAACGACCACATCGACGCGGCCCCGGCCCTGGCGGCCCGCACCGGTGCACCGATCCTGCTGCACCCGGACGACCTGCCGCTCTGGAAGCTCACCCACCCCGACCGCCTGCCGGACGGCGAACTCGCCGACGGCCGGCGGATCGAGGTGGCGGGCACCACGCTGACGGTGCTGCACACCCCCGGCCACGCGCCCGGCGCGGTCTGCCTCCACGCGCCCGAGCTGGGCACGGTCTTCACCGGTGACACGCTCTTCCAGGGCGGTCCGGGCGCCACTGGCCGGTCGTTCTCGCACTTCCCGACCATCATCGACTCGATCCGGGACCGCCTGCTCTCCCTCCCCCCGGAGACGGTGGTCCGCACCGGCCACGGCGACCCGACCACGATCGGAGCCGAGGCCCCCGCGCTCTCCGACTGGATCGCCCGGGGGCACTGACCCCCGGCGGTCCCGGACCGCTATGACGCCCGGCCCGGTGCCCTCCGCACCGGGCCGGGCGTCGTACGATCGCGGGCATGGCCCATGATCCGCGCGAGCTCGACGAAGCCTTCCTCACCTTCTGGCGGGAGCGGCACATCTCCACGCTGACCACGCGGCGCCCGGACGGCTCGCCGCACGTGGTGCCGGTGGGCGTGACGTACCAGCCGGAGACGGGGACGGCGCGGGTGATCAGCAGCCGGACCAGCCGCAAGGTGCGCAACGTGCTGGCGGCCGGGGCCGCGGGCATGCGGGTGGCGGTCTGCCAGGTGGACGGCGCGCGCTGGTCGACGCTGGAGGGCGTGGCCGTGGTGCGGGACGAGCCGGACGTGGTGGCCGACGCCGTCCGCCGGTACACCGAGCGGTATCGCGAGCCCCGGGTGAACCCGGACCGCGTGGTCGTCGAGATCACCGTGGACCGGGTGCTCGGCCGGGCGTAGTCGCCGCCGGCGCGCCACCACGGCATCGCGCCACCACGGCATCGCGCCGGCGCGCCACCGCGCAGGCGGGCAGCTGCCGACGGGTGCCGCTCGTCCTGGTGCTCGTGGTGCCTCCGTGGTGCGGGTGTTTATCGGTCGTTGATCGCCGGCGCCTAGCGTCGGGGGCATGAACGAGGGAACGGTCGAGGATCAGGGCGGGCGGGCTCAGCCCGAGGGGCGGATGACGGAGCAGGACGCGGAGCGGTTCCGGGTGCTGCTGGCTCGCTTGGGGGACTCGCTGACGGCGGACCGCCGGGCGGCCGCCGAGGCGGGGTCCGATGTGTGAGGCCGAGTCGGTGGCGGTCGGTGCCGGTGGCTGCGGGACGGTCGCGGTGCTGCCGCTCTGGCAGCGCGGGCCGTTGTCGGGCTCGGTCCCGGGGCCGATGTCCGGGCCGGTACCGGGCCCGGTGTCGGTTCCGGACGTGGCAGGACCGGTCCAGGCGGGGGAGCGGGTCTGAGCGAGGGCGTCGGCGCGGCAGCCGGCTCGGAGGCGGGCCACTTCACGAACTCGGAAACGGGCTACTTCACGAAGCGGACCTCCGGGTGGTTCGCCGAGGGGCGGTTCAGCTCCGGGCTCGGGCGGCCGAGCAGGTGCCGGTCGAAGAAGGCGCCCAGGTACGTCCGGGAGGCGGCGAGCGCGCGCTCGCCGCTGAGGCTGCCGTACTGCTCGTGGGCGGTCTCCGGCGGGATCTGGTCGCGCACCCCGAAGGCGTCCAGCAGCCAGGGCATGTCACAGAAGGACAGGTGACCGCCCTCGGGCAGGTCCAGCCAGCGCTTCCAGCCCGTCAGGTGCTTCCAGGCCTCCTCCCAGTCGGCCGCCGCGTCGTGGGCGTCGCTGCTGCGCCGGGCGCTGAGCAGGAGCACCGGGCCGGCGAGGCCGTCGGCGGGCAGGGGGGCGAAGAAGTCGCCGTCCAGGTTGGCGGCGGCGCGGACACGGCTGTCCTCCCGCATCGCCTCTACCGCGCTCGCCCCGCCGAGTGAGTGGCCGGCCGCGCCGATCCGGGACGGGTCGATCCGGAGGCCGCGCACCGGGCCGGGCCCGGGGGCGGTCAACCGGTCGAGCAGGAAGCGGATGTCCCTCGCCCGGCTGAGGGTCACCTCGGTGCCCAACCGCTCGTCCACCCGGCTGCAGATCAGGCACGCCTCCACCCGGCCGTCGGGGAACTGCACGGCCGTCTCGTAGGTGTGGTCGAGGGCCGCCACCGCGTAGCCGCGAGCCGCGAGGTCCTCGGCCAGGGCGGTGAGCGAGGTGCGGCTGTAGCCGAAGCCGGGGGAGAGCACGATCAGCGGGTGCCGCCCGGGGGCGGGCGTCGCACCGGCCGCCGCCCCGGTGCGCACGGCGGCGAGCTCCGGACCGCCGAACAGCGCGGTGGACAGCTCCGCGGACATGTACGGCGCCCGCGCGCCGCGTGACGACAGGGCCGGGTACCAGAACGTCACCATCAGTTCCCGCGTGGCCGCGTCGGGGCGCCACGGGTCGTGGCGGCTCGCGTCCACCAGGTGCACCGAGGTGGTGCCGACCGGCCGGTGGGTGGTGGGCGCCGGTACCCGTGGCGGGCTCGGGGCCGAGGTGGTGGGAACCCCGGCCGGGCCGGCGGTCGGCCCGGGCGCGGCCGCGGCGGCCTGCGGCCCGACCAGGGCGAGCAGCAGGGCGAACGGCAGGAGGAGGGTGAGGGCGAGCGGGGGTGCGGCCGCGCGGCGCCGGGGAGGCTTCGACATGACGCCACGTTAGGTCGTGTGCGGCCGGCAGGGCGTCCTGCGTACGGCGGAACCGCCGTACGCCGCAGGGCGGAGTCGCCGCGCCGGGCGCCACGGCCTCGCGGACGACCCCGTCTCCACCTCCGGGTGTGGTCAGAAGCCCCTCGTGGGCGGGGAGTTCCCCCGGGGCCCCGGAGCCCCGGAGCCCCGGGGGCGCTCAGCAGTCGCAGCCGCAGTCGCACCCGTCGCAGCCGCATCCGTCACAGCAGCCGTCGTCGCCGCAGCACTGGCAACACTGGAAGCAGTCACCGCAGTTGCCGCAGTCGCCGCAGCCGCAGTCCTGCCGGGTGCACCACCCCTCCTTGTGCTCGCGCGAGAACGGGTCGTCGTGCGAGCAGCACATCAGCTGGCAGGTGCAGGCCATCAGTGCCCAGACCGCGCAGCCGGCCAGCAGGTTGCGGCGGTGCGGGGGTTCGCCGCCGGGCGGGGTGAAGCCGGGGCCCTGCGGCACCCAGGGCGGGATCGGCGCGCCCGGCCCGGTCGGCGGCGCCTGGCCCGGATCCTGCCGGGGCGGCGACTGGTACGGGTTGGAGGCGAGCGGACGGTCTCCCGCTCCTTCCGGTCCGGCGGTCCAGGGGCCGGCCGGCCCGTGCGGGTCGGCGGCGGGCGCCGTGCGGGTGCGGCAGGAGGCGGAGTGCGCGGCAGGGCCGAAGACGCGCTCCACGGCCCGTTCGGTCTCGTGCGCGAGCAGGACGTGCACCAGCGTCCGGTCCGTCAGCTCCACCTCGCGCAGCGCGAGCCGGATGCCGTGGACGGCGTCCCGGCAGAGGCGTTCGGCCTCGGTCCGGTCGGTGCCGGTCGCCGTGAGCGGGTTCCAGGCACCGCTCGCGGCGTCCTCGGCCTGGTCCTCGGCGGCGTCCAGCAGGTGGGCGAGGCGGCCGAACAGCCGTCCCGCCTCGGCCAGTGGTGCGGCGTTGCCGGGCCGGCCGGCCAGCACCGCGGTGTGGGCGAACGCCGCCGAGGTGGCGCTCTCGGTGGGTTCCGTGACCAGCAGGACGGATCCGCCCGGGGGCAGCGCGCGTTCCAACTCGCCCTGGCGGGAGGCCGCGTCGAGCAGTACGGCGGTGTCGAAGCCGACCGCCGAGGCGCCGCCGGCGCTCTTGCGGTCCCAGCGCCTGGTGACCGCGCGGGCTCCGGCGGCGACCGGCCGCCGGGCGAACACGCCGTCCCGGTCCTCGACGTGGTCGCGGATCTTCACCGAGGCGAGTGCCAGCGAGACCGCGGCCGCCAGGCGGGCGCCCTCGCCCTTGGCGACCGAGGCGGTGCGCATTCCGCGCAGCGGGCAGGGCCCGGCCGTGCGGCGCCAGGAGGCGTCGTCCTTCGCGCTCTGCGCCTCGACCAGGACCGAGATGATCAGGCCGTCGTAGTTGGTGGCCGTCCGGGCCAGCTGGCCGTGGTCGTCCCGCAGTGCCAGGCAGAGCCCGCACAGGTGGGCCATCCACGAGGCCTGCAACCGTTCCGAGAGCCGGTGCCGACACGGCCTGATGATGCCGAACATGATCCCCCTCGCTGCGGGGGCCAGCGCCGCCCCCGGTCGCGGACATCATATGACCAGCAGTTCACCGCTCCGGAAGGGTCGTGAGGCAGCGGGAATCACCGGTGCCGTGGACACGCCGGGGCCCGGCCCGGGCCGGGTCAGCCGGTGAGGACGCCGGAGAGCTCGGTGGCCGCGGCGGTGTTCTTCGCCGGGGGAGGCGTCACCTTCACCGGCTTTCCCAACTCGGTGAAGGACACCGTGCTGACGGAGCGGATCGGGTCCATGTCCAGGGTCAGCCGGACCTTCGTCGCCCGGCCCTGGGGATCGACCCACACGTCGGCGGCTATCTCCAGGCCGGCGCCGCTCAGGCTCCGGTACCTCTCCAGCTTGCTCCGCACCTCCGGCACCAGGCGCAGGGTGACGGCGTCGTCGGCCAGGATCCCGCTGTAGCGCACGGCGCGGACGCCGTCCACGTCCTCCTCGCCGCCGCGGGTGACCCGGGTCAGGGTGGAAACCTGCTGGAGGACGTGCTCGGGGTCGTTGACCGGCGACCGGAGGAGGGCGTGCGCGACGGTCCGCTCCCGGTCGATCGCCGCCCAGGACCCTGCGGGCACCCCCGCCGAGCCGCGCACGTACACCTGGCCGTCGGCGAAGATCTCGTCGACGTGGCTGATCGCACCGCCGGGGAGGTCGACCCCGAGCTGCCCCCGGTCCGCCGCCAGGTCGAAGTCCCCGGCGACCGACAGGTTGTACGTCGTCTCCCCGTCGCCGAGCTCCACGGTCTGGCCCACCCGGGCGCTGGTGCGGCCCGTCGCGGCCGCGGCCTCGCGCACGGCGGTGGCGTGTTCGGCGGACGACGCCGACGACGCGGTCGGCGTCGGCGTCATTGTCGGCGTCGGTGCCGTCGGGGTGCTCGACGTCGCCGGGCTGCTCGCCGACGGCCCGGCCGTGGTCCCGGCCGCGGCCCCGGTCGTGGTGGACGAGCACCCTGCCGCGCACAGCAGCGCGAGCACGGTACCGACGAGACCTGTGGAACGACGCACTTCTTCCCCTGACCTGGTGATGCGGTGACGACGGCCGGGCCCGCCGCGCACTGCGGCGTCCCCCCGTCGAGGTGCGTGCTGCGCACGCGCCCCCGGCGCACCGACCCTATCCGGCCAGGTCAGGCCGGTTCGGGCGGGGCGGGGCGCGGGCGATCGCGGACGGCCGGGCAGCGCGGCAGCCGGAACCGGTCGCGGCGGGGGGCGACCCCGGCCGAGCCCGCGCCGAGCAGGTCGGGCCGACAGGCCCACAGACGTGCTCCCATATCCGGGATAGCATCGCGAATATGGGAATCGATACGGCCGCCGACGAGCGGCTGGCCATCCGGCTGGCCGAGCTTCGCGTCGAACGCGGGTGGACGCTGGAGGAGTTGGCGGGGCGGGCGGAGGTGAGCCGGTCCACGCTGTCGCGGGTCGAGCGGGCGGAGGTCAGCCCGACGGCCGCCCTGCTCGGCCGGCTCTGCGCCGTCTACGGGCGCACGATGTCGCGCCTGCTCGCCGAGGTGGAGTCGGCCCCCGCCCGGCTGGTCCGGGCCGGGGAGCAGCGGATCTGGCGGGACGAGGCCACCGGCTTCGTGCGGCGTTCGGTGTCTCCGCCGGACGGCTCGTTGCGGGCCGAGATCATCGAGGGGCGGCTGCCGGCGGGGGCCGACATCGCCTACGACCGGCCGTCCGTCCCCGGTCTGGAGCACCATCTCTGGCTGCTGGAGGGCCGGTTGGAGCTGACCGTCGACGGTGAGCCGCAGCAGCTCGCGGCCGGTGACTGCCTGCGGTTCGTCGCCGACAGCACCCGCTTCCGCAGCCCCGGACCGGAGGCCGCCCGGTACGTGCTGGTGGTGGTCGAGCCGTGAAGACACCGATGGGCCCGGCGGCACCCCGGGAGCGGTTCGACGCCGCCGGGCGCCGCGTGCTGCTGGTCTGCGTCGCGGGCGGGTTCACCACCCTGATCGACCAGTCCGTCCTCAACACCTCGATACCGGCGCTGCGGGAGAGCCTGCACGCCCAGCCCGCCCACCTGCAGTGGATCGTGGCCGGCTACTCGCTCGCCTTCGGCCTGGCCCTGGTACCGGGCGGGCGGCTCGGGGACGTCTGGGGCCGCAAGTGGTTCTTCGTCACCGGACTGGCCGTGTTCACGGCCGTCAGCCTGCTCTCCGCGACCGCCACCGAGCCCTGGGTGCTGGTGGCCGCCCGGCTGCTCCAGGGCGCCGGGGCGGGGCTGGTCAACTCCCAGATGATCGGCACCATCCAGGACGTGTTCGACGGGCAGCTGCGGGCCCGGGCGCTCGGGATGTACGCCGTCACGGGCGGTCTGGCCTTCGCGCTCGGCCCGCCGGTCGGCGGCGCGGTGCTGGCCGCCGTCGGACCGGAGCACGGCTGGCGGCTGACCTTCCTGCTCAACGTGCCGTTCGGGCTGGCCACCGTCCTCCTGGCGGCCCGCTGCCTGCCCCGCCCGCGCCCCAGCGCGCGCAACGCCGACCTGGACCTGGTCGGCCTGCTGCTGGTCGCCGCGCTGACACTGGTGCTGATGCTGCCGTTCGTGCAGCCGCCCGCCTGGACCGGTTGGCTGGCCTTCGCGGCCGGCGCGGCCGTGCTGCTCGGCGCCCTGGTGTGGTGGCAGCGGCGACAGGCCCGGGCCGGCGGCCACCCGTTGATCCACCCGGCGCTCACCCGGTCCGCGCCGTACGCCCTCGGTACGGCGGTCGCGATGGCCCAGTTCGGTTCGGTCGTGGCGGCCGGGCTGGTGCTGGCGATGTTCCTGCAGGACGGGCTCGGTCTCTCCCCGATGGTCGCGGCACTGGTCGCGCTGCCCTCGGCGGTCTCGATGGGGGTCGCCTCGGCGCTCGCCTGGCGGGTGGTGCAGCGCTTCGGCCGGCGGACGGTCACCGCGGGCATGACGGTCTCGGCGCTGGTGATGCTCACCGGCGGCCTGGTCGTGCAGTGGGGATCCACCGCCGCGCTGCCGTGGCTGCTGGCGGCGCTGCAACTGCTCGGCGGCGCCGCCGCCGGGGTGATGAGCGCCACCAACCAGGCGTACGTGCTGCGCCATGCGCCCGCCGAGGCGGCCGGGGTGAGCGGGGCGATCCTGCAGATGGCGCAGCGGATCGCGGCGGCGGTCTGCGTCTCGGCGCTCTCCGGTGTCTATCTGCGCGCCACCGGTGGCGGCGGCGGTCACCGGGCCGCGTACACGTATGCCAGCGCCGTCTGCGCGGCGGTGGCCGCACTGGCGGTGCTGGCCTCGGTGCTGGCGAGTCGGGCGACGGCGCGGGAGGACGAGGGGCCGGTGGCGGTCTCGCTGCCCGGTCGGGCGAAGGAGACCGGTCAGCCGGATCCGGTCGGTCCGTCAGGTCGGCCCGGGCCGACCGGGCCGACCGGGGACGTGCGGGCGCGGCGGTAACCGCGGCAGCGGCGGTGCTGCGGAGTACCCGGCCGGCGACGGGCCGGCCGGATTGAGCGGTGGGCGAACGGGCGGGCGGCAGGTGCGCAGCCCGGCCTACGGTGATCGGTATGACTGATCATCGGACCGTTGAACTGCCGGAGGTCACCCTCGCCTACCGGGAGTGCGGCACGCCGGGCGCCCCGCCGTTGCTCCTGCTGCACGCGCTCGGCGAGCGGGCCAGCGACTGGGACGGCGTCCTGCCGGACCTCGCCCCGCACCACCACGTCCTCGCGCTCGACCTGCGCGGCCACGGGGACAGCGGGCGGCCCGGCCGGTACGGACTCCGCTCGATGCGGGACGACGTGCTCGGCTTCCTGGACGCGCTCGGGCTGGACCGGGTCGATGTCGTCGGTCACTCGATGGGCGGCGTGGTGGCGTACCTGCTGGCGCAGGACCACCCCGAGCGGGTCGGCCGGCTGGTGCTGGAGGACGTCCCGGCGCCCTTCCCGCGTCCGGCGACCCCGGTGGCCGCCGCGCCCGCCGAGCCGGTGAGCTTCGACTGGGCGGTGGTGGAGGCGATCAAGGGGCAGATCGACACCCCCGATCCGGTCTGGCTGGAGCGGTTGGCCGCGATCGCCGCGCCCACGCTGGTGGTGGCCGGCGGCGGGGCGAGCCACGTACCCCAGGAGCGGATCGCCGAGCTGGCCGAGCGGATCCCCGACTGCCGGGTGGTCACCATCGAGGCAGGTCACCTGGTGCACCACGCCCGGCCGGCGGAGTTCGTCGCGGTGGTCGCGCCGTTCCTGGACCCCGCCGACCGGGCCCGGCGGTAGCCGGTCGCCGGGGCCCGGCCGGACTCCACAGCCCGGCCGGACACGCCCGGCCCGATGCGACCGGCCCGGGTCAGACGCCGTGCTCGGCCGCCAGCCGGCCCGCCCGGACGGCCGTGACCAGGTCGGCGTGGTCCGCCTCGGTCCGGTCCGCGTACGCCACCGCGAAGGCGGCGACCGCCTCGTCCAGCGCCTCGTTCTTGCCGCAGTAGCCGCTGATCAGGCCCGGGTCGGCGGTGTGCGCATGGGCCCTGGCGAGCAGGGCGCCGGTGATCCGGGCGTAGTCGTCGAGCTGTGCGGGCAGCAGCGCCGCCGGGTCCACGCTGCCCTTGCGGTTGCGGAACTGTCGTACCTGGTAAGGCAGTCCGTCCACCGTGGTCCAGCCGAGCAGGGTGTCGCTGACCACCTGCATGCGCTTCTGGCCGAGGACCACCCGACGGCCCTCGTGGCCGTCCGGCACGGTCACCGGGTAGCCCGCGCGGGCCAGGTGCGGCAGCAGCACCGAGGGGCGCGCCTCCTTCACCTGGAGCACCAGCGGCTGCTCGCGGTGGTCGGTCAGCAGGACGACGTACGAGCGGGTGCCGACGCTGCCGGTGCCCACCACCCGGAACGCCACGTCCTGCACCCGGTAGCGGGCGAGCAGCGGGTGCAGCTCCGCCGGCACGGTGGCGACGTAGGCGCCGAGCGCGGTGGCCACCGCGGCGGCGGTCGCGTCCGGGACCTCGCTGAGCACCGGGGGCGCCGCGGTGAACCGCAGTCCGCCGTCCGCCGCGCGGACGGTGGACTTGGCGGCGAACCTGGCGCTGGTGTTGCCCAGCGCCTTGGCACCGACCTTCTGCAGGGCCTCGGCCAGGTCGTGCGCCTGCGCGAACGAGACCAACTGGTCGTCGGCGACGGCGTTCCAGGCGTCCAGGACGGGCAGCTTGGCCAGCGTGCGCATGGTGCGGCGGTACGAGCCGGCGGCGTCGAACGCGGCCCGGCGCGCGGTGGTCTCGTCGGCTCCGACCTCGCGGCCGGCCAGCACCAGGCTGGCGGCGAGCCGCTTGAGGTCCCACTCCCACGGGCCGGGCACCGTCTCGTCGAAGTCGTTGATGTCCATCACGAGTTGGCCGCGGGCGTCGCCGTACAGGCCGAAGTTGGCGGCGTGCGCGTCGCCGCAGAGCTGGGCGGTGATCCCGGCGGTGGGCGTGCCGGCGAGGTCGGCGGCCATCAGGCCGGCCGAGCCGCGCAGGAAGGCGAACGGGGTGGCCGCCATCCGGCCCAGCCGGATCGGGACCAGCTCGGTGAGCCGGCCGGCGTTGGACGCCTCTATCGCCTCGACGGCGGTCGGTCGGTCGGCGGCGGTGACGAACTCGGCGTGCCGCTCGCGCGGGATGCGCTCGCGCAGGGCCTTGCCGCGCTCGCGGGAACGACCGTCGTGGCGCGGCGCGAACCCGTCGACGGCGAACCGCCGCCCCCGGTCGGCCGCTTCAGCCCGTGCCCCGGACTCCTCCACCGCTTCGGTGAGCTGCGTCATCGTGCCCCGCCCCGTCCCTCTGTCGTTCCCGCCCGCGACCTGCGCGGATCCGGCCCTTCGGCAGGCCGGGGAGCAGGTTACCGGGCCGCTCGGACAGCCCGTCGACAGGGAGGGACGTGCGCGGGGAGGCGCCGGTTCCGCCGGGCCCGCCCCGCCGGAGCCGCCGCCGGAGCGGGGGAAGCGGCGAAGCGGGGCATCACCCTCGGAGAAGGGCCTTGTGGGCGCCGTACGCCTCGATCAGGCCCTGGATCGTCCGGAGGTCGCCCGAGAAGGAGGCGGACCGCCACTTCGCCTTCCTGCCGTCCCGGTAGTCGAGATCGACCCAGACGGCGAGGTTCACCATGGAGCTGTCCGAGAAGCTCTGGCCGTTCACCCGAAGCGTCATTCCGGCCAGGTCGTAGAAGTCGACGACCGTCAGTGGCTTGCGCTCCTCGGTGAACTCGACGGCGCCGTCCGGAGTGATGACCAGCAGCGGGTCCGGATCGTCCGACGTCCCGTGCAGGAAACCGGACAGTCTGCCCCGCGCCTTGGTGAAGATCCGCCAGTTCGCCGGTACGGGACCTTGCCGTGCCTGCCAGAGGATTGCGCGCGGATCGATCATGCGGGCTCCGGTTCGTGCCGCCGCCGGTCGGCGGACAGGACTGAGGGGCGGAGGAGGATCGCCCGACGCGCTCGGGGCGCCGTCGCCCCGCGTGGGGCGACCCCGGCTTTCCAGGACTCAGGGGGATTCTCCGCCCGCCGGCGCCCGGACGCCACCCCGGCGCCGCCCGGTCGGTCGCGGTCCGGCACGGGGAGTCGGAGAGGCCGGTGGGCCCCCGCTGTCGAGCGGGGGCCCACCGGTTCCTTCGGGATCGACCTGCCCGATCCGGCTATCGGAGGAGGAGTCGCATGCGCTCCGCGATCTCGGCCGCCTTCGAGCGGACCTGATCACCGTCCAGCAGGTCGGACGCGCCTGTTCCCGCCGCGTCGTGGTCGAGTGCCACGTAGGAGAGGTCCGTCGCCGCCCGGTAGTGGTCGGTGGACGGATAGGGCTCGCCGTAGTTCTTGTACAGGGGGAGGCAGACCTGGGAGAACTCGGCGGCGGAGAGCCTGCCGTCGGAAACGGCCTCCGCCAGGACGAGGAAGGGCTCCAGGATGGCCATCTAGAGGACTCCCTTCTCGATGAGGTTCGGGCCGCTGTCGTGAACGAGCGCCGGCGTACGGCCCGCGGGGACATAGTAGGTGCGGAAGGCGCGCTCGCGTTCCCGGCCGGTATCCGGTCCGGCTCCGGGTGAAACGCGCGGGATACGCTGGCCGGTGTGGACGATCATCGGGGGAGTGGCCGCGGGCGGGTGGCGGCCGGGGTGGTGGCGGTGCTGACGGTGGGGGCCGGGCTCGGGGTGCGGGCGGTGGCGGCCGGCGACGTCGCCAAGTACGCGGGTGACGCCTTGTACACCGTGCTGGTGTACGCCCTGGTGCTGCTCGTCGCGCCGCGGTTGCGTCCGGTGGCCGTCGCGGTGGCGGCGGCCGGGCTGAGCTGGGCGGTCGAGCTGTTCCAGCTCACCGGCGTCCCCGACGACCTGGGCCGGCGCAGTGCGGCGGCCCGGTTGGTCCTCGGCTCCACCTTCAACGCGCCGGACCTCGGCTGGTACCTGGTCGGCGCCGCGTCGGCCGCCCCGCTGCACGCGGGTGCGGTCCGGCTGGTGCGGTCCGGTCGGGCGCGGTCCGCCGTCGTGGCGAAGGGGAGCGCGCCCGACCGGACCTGACGACGGGTCAGGCGGTCAGAGCGGGAGCAGCTCCGGCCGCTTCGCCTCGACGTGGTCGCCGGAGGACTCGCCGCGCAGTCGGCGGCCGACCCACGGCAGCAGGAACTCGCGCGCCCACTGCAGGTTCTCCCGGCGCTGCTCGGCGGGGGTCTGGACCGGCAGGACCGGCCACGGCGCCTCCGGGTCCTGCTCGGTGCGCAGGCCCAGCGAGCGGGCGGCCAGCAGGGCGACCCGCTGGTGCCCCTCGGGCGACAGGTGCAGGCGGTCCTCGCTCCACGCCCGGCGGTCGCGCACCGCGCGCAGCGACCAGAGGTCCGCGACCTTGCAGCCGTTGCGGTCGGCGACGGCCCGCATGTGGCCGTTGTACGTGGCGATCTTGCCGCGCAGGTGCTTCAGCAGGGGCACGCCCCGGGTGTCGAAACCGGTGCAGATGAGCACCGTACCGGCGGACCCGGTGAGTTGGACGATGGCGTTCTCGAAGCGCTCGGCCACCTCGTCCGGGTCGCTGCCCGGGCGCAGGATGTCGTTGCCGCCGGCGCAGAAGGTGACCAGGTCCGGCTGGATGCGCCGCACCTCGGGCACCTGCTCGGCCACCACCTGGTCGAGCAGTCGGCCCCGCACCGCGAGGTTGGCGTAGCGGAACCCGCCCGGCGGGCACCCGTCGGCGAGCAGCCCGGCGAGCCGGTCGGCCCAGCCGGCGAAGGCGCCGCCGACGCCGGGGTCGTTCAGGCCTTCGGTGAAGCTGTCCCCGAGGGCCGCGTACGAACTGAGGTCAAGGGTCTCCTGGAGGTTCGGCATGAAGGAGATAGTTCACTGTCTCAAGTGACCTACGCCACCGTAGGTGGCCCGTGCGGGTACGTGAGATGGGCCACGTGCGATTCGTGCGGGTGTCGGGAATAACCCGGCGAGGTGTGGCGCGGGGGTCCGTCGGACGGTCGCGCACACCTGACGGTGGCTCAGAATCACGTGCGGATAGGCCTACCGGGGAAAGTACAAGATCGCGACCCCCTTCCGGTTCAGGGCCGGCGGCGCCCACCCTGGAGGGGCCCGGCCACTCGGCGGGCACCCACCCACCCAGGGAGCGGAAGCATGACCGAGCCCGACCCGTCCACCGCATCCCGGACCACCGAAGCGGGCTGGTACGTCGACGACCGCTGTTTCAACTGCGACGTCGCCCGCCAGCTCGCCCCCGATCTGATCCACGAACGCGGCGGACGCTCCGAGGTGGTCCGCCCGCCGCGCGACGAGGCGGAGCTGGGGCAGCTGTACGCCGCCGCCCACGCCTGCCCCACCCGCTCCGTCCGCTTCGGCCACCGGCCGCTCGATCCGAACCGGGACCCGTTCCCGCTCGCGCTCGACGACGGCCTGCTGCTCTGCGGGCACACCTCCCGGCACACCGCGGGTGCCAACTCCTACCTGCTGCGCCGGCCCGACGGGTACCTGATGGTGGACACGCCCCGGTTCACGGAACCGCTGGCGGCCCGGTTCGAGGCGCTCGGACCGGTCACCGACGTGTTGCTCACCCACCGGGACCACGCGGCCCACGGGCGCGCGTACGCCGACCGGTTCGGCGCGCGGCTCTGGATCCACGAGGGCGACCTCGACGCCGCGCCCGACGCCGACCGGGTGCTGCGCGGCCGGGAGCCCGTGGAGATCGCGGCCGGCGTCGTCGCCCACCCGTTCCCCGGGCACACCCTCGGCAGCGTCGTCTACCTGGCCGACGACCGGTACTGCTTCTCCGGTGACAGCTTCTACTGGTCGCGCACCACCGGGGACCTGGAGGTGGCCGCCGGGGTCACCTGGTACTCGATCGAGGAGCTCGCAGCCTCGCTGGCCCGTGGCGTCGGGCGGCTCCGCTTCGAGTGGCTGCTGCCGGGGCACGGCGACCGCCGGCGGATGCCGGCCGACGAGGCGGCCCGGCGGCTGCGTGCCCTGGCGGAGCGGTGCCGTGACCTGCGGCCGGGGCCGATCGACTTCACCTCGCTGCGCTGGTAGGGCGTGACCGTGCGGCGGTGGCGCCCCTCGCGCGGGCCGGCTCGGCGCCGTGCGCCGGTGCCCCCGTGCGCCGTTGTACGCGCCGGGTGCGCGGGGGGCTGCGCCCGACGGGGGCGTCCGCTCAGGTGTGCGAACGGCGCCGTTTGGGCAGCCGCCCTCTGGGGTGCGCTCGCGCACCCCGGCACACCCCCGTGCTCCCGGCCCCCGCGCACCCCGGTACGCCGGCCCGCGAGCACCGGAGCACTCCCGAGCACCCCAGCACTCCGAGTACCCCCAGCACTCCCGAGCCCTGTACTCCCGGACGGCGGAGGTAGCCGCATGCCGAACCGAACCCCGGAGCGTACCGCGAGGCCGCGGCGCTACCTGATGTGCCGGCCGACGTTCTTCACCGTCGACTACAAGATCAACCCCTGGATGGACCCGGCGCGGCCGACCGACACCGATCTCGCCGTCCGGCAGTGGGAGCGGTTGTGCACCACGTACCGGCGGCTGGGCCACACCGTCGAGCTGATCGAACCGCTGCCCGGTCTGCCCGACATGGTCTACACCGCCAACGGCGCCACCGTCCTGGACGGCCGTGCGCTGGTCGCCACCTTCCGGCATCCCGAGCGGGCCGGGGAGTCCGACGCCCACCAGGCGTGGTTCCGGTCCGCCGGCTACCGCGAGGTCCACCGGGCCGGGCACGTCAACGAGGGGGAGGGCGACCACCTGGTGGCCGGCCGCCGGGTGCTGGCCGGCGCGGGGTTCCGCACCGACCCGGCGGCGCACGCCGAAGCCCGGGCCCTGTTCGGCGTCCAGGTGCTCAGTCTGACCCTGGTCGACCCGCGCTTCTACCACCTGGACACCGCGCTCGCCGTGCTCGACGACGACCACGTCATGTACTACCCGGCGGCCTTCTCGCCCGACAGCCAGGCGCTGCTGCGCAGCCTCTACCCCGACGCGATCATCGCCGACCGCGCGGACGCCGAGGTGTTCGGCCTCAACGCGGTCTCGGACGGGCGGCGGGTCCTGCTGCCGGAGGCCGCGAAGGCGCTGGCCGGCCGGCTGGCCGAGCACGGCTACGAGCCGGTGCCGGTGGACGTCTCCGAGCTGCTCAAGGGCGGCGGCGGCGCCAAGTGCTGCACCCTGGAGCTGCGGCCCGCCTGAGTTCGTGACCGCCACCGCTGCCGCCACCGTGACCGCCACGGCATGCGGTGGCCCCCCCCCGGGGGGGGGCCCCCCCCCGGGGGGCCGGGCGGGGCGCCCCGCCCCCGGGCGGGGCCCCACACCACCGGA
>NZ_JBHVWC010000024.1:56396-109957 GCF_042882445.1 Kitasatospora sp. NPDC058218
CAATGTGCTCCACCCTGGCGCGGCGCCCCCCCTGTGTTGGTGCCCCCCCCCGCGGCCCCCCCGGTCCCCCCCCCGCAAGGCGGCCCCCCCGCCGGGGGGGGGCCACCGCAGCGGTGGCTCAGGCGTCCTGGCCGAGCCAGAGGTCGGAGCCGAACACCTCGTAGTGGATGTCCGCGGCCGGTACGCCCGCGGCGAGCAGCTGGGCCCGCACCGAGCGCAGGAACGGCAGCGGGCCGCACAGGTACGCGACGGTTCCGGCCGGGACCGGCACCGTCGAGAGGTCGACCAGGCCGGTGCGCTCCTGCGGCCAGTCGCCGAGCGGGCGCTCGTAGAAGACGTGGGCGACGGCGCTCGGCAGCTTGGCGGTGAGCCGGTCGAGGTCGGCGCGGAAGGCGTGCGAGAGCTGGTCCCGGTCGCCGTGGACGGAGATCACCGTCCGGGCGGAGCCGGTGGCGGCGAGGTGGTCCAGCATGGCCGTCATTGGGGTGTTGCCGATGCCGGCCGAGGCGAGCAGCACCGGGCCGGCACCGTCGGCGAGGGTGAGGTCGCCGAGCGGCGGGGCGAGTTCGACGGTGTCGCCGGTGCGCAGGTGGTCGTGCAGGTGGTTGGAGACCTCCCCGGCCGGCGTCCCGTCCGCCCCGGCGCCGGCTCGCTTGACGGTGAACCGCAGCCCGCCGTCGGCGCTCCCGGAGAGGCTGTACTGGCGGATCTGCCGGGCGCCGTCCGCCATCGTCGCCCGCACCGAGACGTACTGGCCGGGCCGGGCGGGCGGGACCGGGTGGCCGTCGGCCGGGCGGACCAGGTAGGTGGTCACGTCGTCGGTCTCCTGGTGGCGGGCGACCACGGTGAAGGGGCGCCAGAGGTCGGCCGGGTCGCCCGGTCCTGCGGCGGCGGTCTCGGCGCGCAGCCGGTCCTCGATCGCGATCAGCGCGTTGGCCATCAGCCAGTACACCTCGTCCCAGGCCGCGGCGACCTCCGGCGTGACGGCCTCGCCGAGCACCTCGACGATCGCGGCGAACAGGTACGTGCGGACGATCCGGTACTGGTCGTCGCTGATGCCGACCGAGACGTGCTTCTGCGCGATCCGGGCGAGCATGGCGTCCGGCCGCTGGTCGGGGTGGGCGATCAGGGCGGACGCGAACGCCGCTATCGAGCCGGCCAGCGCCTGCTGCTGGGTGCCGTTGGCCTGGTTGCCCCGGTTGAAGAGGTCGCGCAGCAGCTCCGGGTGGTCGGCGAACAGCGTGTCGTAGAAGAGCGGCGTGATCTCGCCGATCGCGCCGCCCACGGTGGGCAGGGTGGCTTCGACGATCTCGGCGGACTTGGCGGACAGCATGGGGCTCGCTCCAAACTGGTATCTGAGATGCGCATTAAAGGTCGTGCGGAAGTGCGGCCCGGAGTGGGTGGGGCGTGGCGGGGCGTCAGGTCCGTCCCGGTCGGCCGGGTGGACCGGCCAGATGGGTCAGTCGGCGGGTCTGCCGGTGAGGCTCAGCAGGACGGGCCCGGTGGGCGGGGCGACCAGGTCGTCGATCGAGAGTGCGTCGAGCGAGGCGAAGAACGCCTCCTGGGCGGTCCGCAGCGCCCCGCGCAGCCGACAGGCGGCCCGCAGCGGGCAGGGCGGCTCGTCCTCGCAGCCGACCACGTCGCCGATGCCCTCCAGCTCGCGCAGCAGCAGTCCGAGCGAGCCGGTCCGGCCGGCGAAGGTGAGGGTCAGGCCCCCGCCCCGCCCGCGCCGCGCCTCGACCACGCCGAGGTGCTGCAGCCGGCTGACGACCTTGGCGGCGTGCGTGTACGGCACGCCCACGGACTCGGCCACCTCGCGGGTGGTCGGGTTCGCGTCCTCGTCGAGGACCGCCAGCCGCATGGCGACGCGGAGGGCGATGTCGGTGCTCTTGGTCAGCCTCACGTTCGAAAGGCTAGCTAATGCGCATCCGGGAATCCAATTTCCCGCACGCAGCGCGCCGCACGCCGCACGCTGTGCTCGTCGCTGGGTCGGCAGGGTCGGAGGGGTCGGTGGCGGCCGGTGTTCCACCCCACGGGTGGGCAGGGTTCGAACCGTGACCTGCGAGCCGCGCCGCGGGTCTGTTCCGGCCATCGGCCAACTGCTTTACTGAGCCCGCTTGTTGGCAGGAACATTCGTTGACGACCGGGGGACGTCATGGACAGCGAAGCCCCGCCACCACCGCCGCCGGTTCCGCCGCGGCCACCGCAGCCGCCCGCCGGTGACGGCACGTTCGGCGGCCTGTACGCCGGGTCGCCACCCGCCGCGCCGCCGCTCGGTACCGCGCCGCCGTTCACCACCGGACCCGTGCGCGCTGTCCCGTCCGGGACCGGGGGCGGCCCGGCCGGGACCGGCGGTGGGCGGTCGCCGGTCCCGGCGACGCCGGAGAACCTGCGCGAGCAGGCCGGCCGCGTCCCGGGCGACGCGACCCGCTACCTCTGCGCGGCGGCCTGGCTGGACCGGGACTTCCGTGCGGACCTGATCGAGGAACTGGTCGAGCAGTCGTTCCGGATCCCCGCCCCCTCGCCGGGTACCGATCTGGTCCGGGTGCTGCACGAGGCGCTGACCGCCCGGCGCCGGGAGGTCTGGACCGGCGTCGCCTTCCTGTTGGTGCTGGCGGCGGGGTTCCCGCTGCTCGGTCCGGTGGCGGCGATCGCGGCGATCGGCTTCCTCGTGCTCCTCGGCCTCTTCGGCGGGTACGGCACGGACCGGATGGACCACCGGCTCGGGCTGTCGTTGGAGCGGCTGGCCGTCGTGCGTCCGCCGCGCCGGGCCGCGGGTGGTCGTGCCGAGCGCCTGGGGGCACGGGTGGTCGCCGGCCTGGTGGTTCTGGTGGTCGTCACCCTGGCCTTCCGCTACGTCGACGGCTCGGTCACGAACCCGGTCGGGGATTCGGTCGAGGACCTGGGCCCGGAGCTGCGGGCCCAGGCCGGGCCCGTCGTCGTCGAGCTGATCGTCCTCTGGCTGATCGCGGCCGGGATGCGCTTCGCGATCCGTCGGCGGCTGGCCGCACTTCTCGGGGAGCCGCCCGGCCCGGCGATCGTGCCGCACGGGCGCCGCGCCGCATGGCTGTACGGGCGGTTGCACGAGCAGCAGAGCGGACCGGAACTGCTCTACCGCAACCGGGCTCCGTTGGTCGGGCTGGGCATCCCGGGCCCCTCCTGGCGGATGACCTTCGAGCTGCGGCCCGCCGCCGCGCGAGCGGCCCGGGGGGAGCCGCCCGAGCCGATCGACGCCTCGGTCCTCTATCGGGCGGTCGCCGCGCGGGTGCGGCAACTGGCGCAGGACGACCGCTACCCCGACGACCCGCTGCGCGGGCTCTCCGTCACCGACCGGGTGTTCCGGCCCAGCATGCGCAGCGACGCTCCCCGGCACTGGCGCGGTGCGATGTCCGCCCGGGTCGGTGACCAGGTGCTGCTCGAACCCGCGTGGGCGGACCTGATGGGCCGTTCCGGTCACGAGCGGCTGCGGCACTACCTGGCGATCAGGGTGGGCTCCTGGCAGGAGGAGGTGGTGGTCACCGTCCTGGTCCGCACCACCACCCGCGGCGGGTTGCTCTACCTGGAGTGGCTGCCGTACGTGCTGCCGCCGGTCGACCAGGCGTACCACGTCGTCGACCACCTGGGCCGGCACTCCGTCCTCGGCGACTGGCTCAACGCCCTCGGCTGGTCCGCGCGCCGGCTGAGCCGGGACGTCGCCGTCGCGGTGGGACAGGTGAACCGGGCGTGGGCCTCGCGCGGACACGCCGCAGCACATGCGCGCCGTCACCGGCAGATCCTGGGGGCCGGCTACGCCGTCGACTACGCACCGCGGTTGAGCGTGCGTGAGCTGGCCGCCGCGGACGAGTTCCAGCACATCTTCCAGGCGCACGACGTGCAGCGTTTCCTGAACACCGTCACGCAGCGGGTCTTCAGCGCGGTCGGCGACGAGCTCAGGGCGCGCGGCTACGACAGCGGGGCCTTCGAGGAGCAGTCGCAGAACATCACCAACATCAACAACGGCGGAGTCCAGGTCAACAACAGCGTGGTGCGGGGACCGGTCGCGGGTGGCGCCGGATCCTCGGTGAACATCCGGACACCGTAGAAGAGTTCGGGAAGGGAGAGTCCGATGGACCATCAGTCGGAGGTCGTGGGTGGTGGCCCGGTCGGGCCGCCACCGGGGAGCAACTGGAACAGCGGCGGTGGCATCCAGGTGACCGGCAGCACGGTCATCGGCCCGGTCGCCGGCGGTCAGGGCGCAACCGTGCAGATCGGCGTCGGCGGCGACGCGAACTCCGCCACCGCGCCAGGTGCGGACGCGCTGCGCGCCGCGGCGCAGGCCCTGCGCGTCGCGCTGGCCGGGCTGCGGGTCGAACGGCCGGGCGCGGTGGCGGAGGAGGACGCGGCGGACGCCGACGCGGCCCTGGCCGGGATCCTTGAGGAAACCGCCCGGGACCGGCCCCGCGAGGGCGTCCTTCGCCGCCGGGTGGGCACCGTCGTCGACGCGCTCAGGTCGGTCGCCCTGCTGGCGGCGGCCGTGACCGGGCTGGAGGCCGCGTTCACGGCGTTGATCGGTTAGCGCGCCGATCGGCTGGAGTGTGGGTCGGTTGACGCGCCGATCGGCCGGAGCGCTTGATCGGCGCGCTGAGCGGCCGAAGCGCCGCGCGTCGGAACGGTGCCCGGCATCCCGGTCGTCCGGCAGGTGCTCTGCCGGGTCGTACCCCGGGTGGGCCGGTGTCGCCCCCGGAGCAGGCCGGGGGCGACGCGGTGGCTCAGCTCCGGACCGTCTCCGGCTGCGCGGGCGCGCCCGGGGCCGACGGCGCAGCCGCGACCGGATCGGCGGCGGCCGGGCCGGCGACCAGGACGGGGGCGCTCCGGCGGGCCGGGACGAGGAGGGCGGCGAAGGCGGCCGCCAGGCAGAACACGGCGAGCAGGGTGAACCCGTCCGTGTAGCCCGAGGCGTACGGGCGGCCGGAGGGCTGGAGGTGGCCGGTGACCAGGCTGGTCATCAGCGCGGCGCCGACGGAGCCGCCGATGGTGCGGATGTTGGCGTTCATGCCGGTGGCCGCGCCGGTCTGCGCCGCGGGCACGCTCTGGACGATGAGGTTGCTCATCGAGGCGAAGGCCAGGCCGATGCCGAGCCCGAAGACACCCGCCGCCAGGGCGACCTGCCACGGCCGGTCGTGGAACGCGGCGAGCATCGCGCAGGCGACCGAGCCGAGGACGGCGCCCGTGGTGAGCTGCGCCTTGGCGGGGAACCGGCCGGCCAGCCGGCCGCCGAGGACGCCGGCCACGAACATGGTGACCAGCATGGGCAGCATCAGCAGGCCCGCGCCGGTGATGCTCGCCCCGAAGCCGTAGCCGGCCGAGGAGGGCGTCTGCGCGAAGCCGGGGAGGAACGCCCAGACCGCGTACATGCCGCCGCCGAAGAGCAGGGCGGCGGTGTTGGTCGTCCAGACCGCCGGGAGGCGCATGATGCGCAGGTCGATCAGCGGGTTGCGCGAGCGGGCCTCGACCAGGGCCCAGAGGGCGAACAGGACGACGGCCGCCAGCAGCAGGCCGAGCACGCCGGAGGAGCCCCAACCCCACTTCGAGGCCTGGCTGATGGGCAGCAGCAGCGCCACCAGCCAGCCGGAGAGCAGGACGGCGCCGAGCCAGTTGACGCTGCCCCCGTCGGCGCCCCCGGCGCGCTTGGGCGACTCCGGGATGTAGCGGTGGGCGATCAGGGCGGTGATCGCGACGATGATCACCGGGAACCAGAACAGCCAGCGGTAGTCCAGCGCGCCGACGATCGGTCCGGCCAGGACCATGCCGAGGCCGCTGCCCACCGCGATGACGGCGGACAGGTTGCTGATGCCGGTGGCCACCCGCGAGGCGGGGAACTCGTCGCGGATGATGCCGAAGGAGAGCGGGAACAGCGCGCCGGCGATGCCCTGGATGACCCGGGCGATGATCAGGACGGTGATGTTGGGGGCCACCGCGGCGACCAGGCAGCCCACCAGGAGGGCGCCGAGTGCCGCGACCAGGGTGCGCTTCTTGCCGACCAGGTCGCCCACCCGGCCGAGGATCGGCGTGAAGATCGAGGCGGAGAGCAGGTAGGCGGTCATCACCCAGGTGACGGTGGCCTGGGAGGTGTGCATCGCGGCCTGGACGGTCGGCAGGGCGGGCGTGATCAGCGACTGGAGCAGGGCGAACACGCCCGCACCGGTCGCGAGGACGCCGAAGGTGAGGCGATTGGACGGGCGGCTCATCAGACCTTCTCGGGGCATGGGGCACGCAAGGGTGCGTGCCCGCGGGATGCGTGCGGAACGGGAGTGCCGGGAGGCGGGTGCGCACGGCGCGGACGCGTACGGGCAGGACTCGGCGCCTGCCGGCGGGGGCCGGTGTGTACGGGCGGGAGCGTCGAGAAGCGCGGTGCGGGCGTGGAGCGGGTGGGGACGGAGGTGGGGCGGGCCGACGGTGCGCGGGATCCGGTGCCGGATCGACGGAGGTGCTGGTGGCCGTGCCGGGTACGGCAGCAGGGGCGAGGCCGGGGCCCCACTGCTAAAGTTGAGGCATGCCTCCAGATTAGCGGAGGCGTACCTCCGCTTCAACCCGATGTCCGAAAAGAGATCCCCAGTGACGGAACAGGTCGTGGTCGACGAGTTCCTGGCGGCCCAGCGCCCGCGCCGCGCCGACGCCGCGCGGAACTTCGACGCGCTGCTCGTGGCCGCCCGGGAGGCCTTCGCCGAGCACGGCGCCGAGGCCTCCCTGGAGGACATCGCCCGCCGGGCCGGCGTCGGCATCGGCACCCTCTATCGCAACTTCCCCACCCGCAGGCACCTCTTCGAGACGGTCTACGCCAACGAGGTCAACGAACTGAGCCTGGCGGCCCGGGAGTTGTCCGATGAGTCGCCCTGGGAGGCGCTGGCCGGCTGGCTGCGCCGGTTCGTCGCCTACACCCTCACCAAGCGGGCGATCCGCGAGGCGCTGGAGGGGGAGGAGTCGGACATCTTCCTGGCCTGCCGGCAGTCGATGTACGACGCGGCCGCACCGCTGCTCCGGCGCGCGCAGGACGCCGGAGCGGTGCGGGCGGACATGTCCGTCGACGACCTGCTGCGCCTCGTCTCCGGCGTCAGCTCGGTCGCCTTCCCCGAGGAGGGGCAGCGCGACCGGGTCCTGGGCATCGCCCTGGACGGCGTGCGGGCCAAGGTCTGACCGGTCGCCGCCCGCCGGCAGCGGTCTGTCGGTCCAGCGGCCCCGGGCAGGGGATCAGCGGTACGGGCGGTCCCGGCCACGGGTGTGTCGGCGGCGTCTCCTACGATGACGGGCATGAACGCTGAGGGGTCGGACGCACGGCTCATCGACGGCCGCTTCGAACTGCTGCAGCGGCTCGGCGGTGGAGGCATGGGCCTGGTCTGGCGCGCCCGGGACAACGCGCTGCACCGCGAGGTGGCGCTCAAGGAGGTCCGCCCGCTCGACCCGGCGATGGCGGCCGCCGACCCCGAGGGCGCGCGGGAGCTGCGCGAGCGGGTGCTCCGCGAGGCGCGGGCCCTGGCGCGGCTCCAGCACCCCCACGTGGTGATCATCCATCACATCGTCGACACCGCCGACCATCCCCACCCCTGGCTCGTCATGGAGCTGGTCGCCGGTGGCAGCCTCGCCGACCGGCTGGCCCGGGGCCCGCTCACCGTGCCCGAGGCGGCCCGGATCGGCCGCGGTGTGCTCGCGGCGCTGCGGGCCGCCCACGCCGCCGGCATCCAGCACCGCGACGTCAAGCCCGGGAACGTCCTGCTGCGGCCGGACGGCACGCCCGTCCTCACCGACTTCGGCATCGCCGCCATGCAGGACTCCACCGCCCTCACCAGCACCGGGGCCCTGATCGGCTCGCCCGAGTACATCGCGCCGGAGCGGATCCGCGGTGCGGAGGGCAACCCGTCCTCCGACCTGTGGTCGCTCGGCATGATGCTGTACGTCGCGGTCGAGGGCCACCACCCGCTGCGCCGTGCCACCACGCTCGCCACCCTCGCGGCCGTCCTCGACGAGCCGCTGCCGCCTCCGGTGCGGTCGGGGCAGCTCGGCCCGCTGCTGGCCGCCCTGCTCGCCAGGGACCCGGCGGCCCGACCGAACGCGGAGCAGCTCGACCGGGCGCTCGCGGCCGCCGAGGCCGGGGCCGCCCCGGGGGCGGCCGCAGGTGCGGTGACCTGGTCGCCCACGGGTCTCGACACCCCGAGGCCCGTGGGTCCTGACACCCCGCAGCCCGCGCCGCCGCCGTGGCCGGGCGCCGATTCGGGGACGTTCGCACTGTCCGGTCCCGGCTCGACGTCCGGTGCCGGCTACGGCTCCGGCCCGGTCGACGCGGTCGGCCACCCGGGCCGCACCGGGCCGGTCCACCCGGGCCACCCGACCGATGCGACTCCGCACGGCCGGCCGGTGCCCGCGCCGCGCGGCAGGCGGATGCGGGCGGTCACGTTCGCGGTCGTCGCCCTCGCGCTGACCGGCGTCCTCACCTGGAACCTCTGGCCCGACACCGGTGACGACGGCGGCCACGGCGCCGCCCCGGGCCCGGTGGTGTCCGACCCGGCCGCGACCGGCGTCACGGATCCCACCGCGACCACCACCGTGTCGACCCCGGCGGCTCCCCTGCCCGCCCCCTCCACGCCGGCGACCACGAAGTCCGCGCCGCCGTCCGCCGCACCGGACTTCCTCACCCCGGCCGGCGTCCGCACCACGGTCGACGCCGTCCGCCCCTACCTGGCCGACTCCAGGATCACCACGCTCACCGTCTACCCCACCTACGCGAGTGCTTCGGGGCCCACCGCGGCCGACCCCACGGTGTACGACCGGCTCGACTACCGCGACGGCAAGGTCACCCGCACCCCGGGCGGCACCATGACGTCCCGTGAGAAGACGGTCGACCTGCGGAGCTTCGACTGGGAGATCATTCCGGCGCTGCTCCAGAAGGCCCAGGACACGCTCAACGTCCCCAATCCGACCAGCCGCTACCTCATCATCGGTCCGGACAGCAGCGACGGCGCGCCCAGCATCCGCGTCTACCTCTCGGGCGCGTACGGCGGCGGCTACCTCTCCGCCGACACCAAGGGCACGGTGAAGCGGTCCTTCCCGCGCGGCGACTGAGCACCCGACCCCGAGTGCCCGCACCTGAGCGCCCGGGCGCCCAGGTGCGCGCGGCGGCTCAGTCGGGCGGCGGCAGCACGCGGAAGGCCAGCAGGGCGATGTCGTCGCGGGTGTCGGCGACCTGGGCGAGCACGTGGTCGCAGAGCTCGTCCAGCGGCCGGTGGCCGGCCTCGCCCGCCGCCAGCGCGAGTCGCTCCAGGCCGGCGGAGAGGTTCTCCCCGGGCACCTCGACCAGCCCGTCGGTGTAGAGGAGCAGGGTGTCCCCGGGCGCGATCTCGGTGTAGTGGGTGTGGCGCAGCTCGGAGGGGGCGACGCAGAGCGGTACGTCCGTCTCCTCGGTGCTCAGGAACCGGGGCTCGCCCGAGGCGGGCACCAGCAGCGGCGGCGGGTGCCCGGCGTTGGACCAGGCCGCCCGCCAGCCGTCACCGCCGAACGTCAGGTTCAGGTGGACGGCGGTGGCGAAGGCGGCCACGCCGAGGCCGTCGGCGGCCGTGTCGAGCGCGGTGAGCGTGTCGGCGGGGGTGTGCAGGTGGGTGCGGTTGTAGGCGACGGACCGCAGCATGCTGCGCAGCTGCCCCATGGTGGTGGCCGCGGTGAGGTCGTGCCCGGCCACGTCGCCGATGGTCAGGGCGAGCGAGCTGTCGGGCAGGAGGAACGCGTCGTACCAGTCGCCGCCGACCTCGGCGGCCCGGTTGCCGGGCTGGTAGCGGGCGGCGAGCTCGGCACCGGGGACGGCGGGCGGGGCGGTGAGCAGCGCGCGCTGGAGGACGAGCGCCACCTGCCGGGTGCGCTGGAGTTCGAGGGTCTGGCGCAGGGTCGCCTGGGCGCGCTGGAGGACTTCCTGGAGCAGGTCGATGTCGGGCCGGCCGGGCGGCGGGGTGTCCTCGCAGCTGGCCGCCGCGGCGAGGGCGACGGTGGTGCCGTCGATCACGATGGGCAGCAGGGTGAGGCTGGTGGCGCGGGCCCTGGTCAGCCACTGGGCCGACTCCCGGGGGACGACGCCGGGCGGGACGCCGCCGACGGGGAAGGTGAGCAGGGCCGGGGTCTGGCGGGCGACGACCCGCAGGGCGGCGGGCCCGAGCCGGTAGCTCTGCTGGCGCAGCGCGGGCAACGGCGGCAGGCCCGGCCGGGCGGTGGAGGCGATCCGGACGCCGAGGATCTCGTCGGGCCGGGTGGTGTGCTCGCGGGTGGAGAGCAGGAACACCGTGCAGGCGTCGGTGAGCTCCGGGACGACGAGGTCCGCGACGGCGGCGAAGGCGTCGTCGGGGCGGGCGGTCTCGGTCACCGCGAGGGCACCTGCGAGCAGGCGCTCGCGCAGCCGGTTGCGCCAGCGGTCCTCGATGTCGGACGTGGCCCCGACCCACTCGACCGGCCGGCCCTCGCGGACGATCGGCACCGCGCGCGCGGCGACGTGCCGATACTCCCCGGAGGCGGTGAGCACCCGGAAGGCGTGCTCGAACATGGACGGCTCGCCGTCCGCCGCCTTGGTCCACTGCTCGGCCAGTCCGGAGCGGTCCCGGGGGTGGATGAGCTCGAACCACGCGGCGTCCATGGTCTCCCGCCAGGGCTGCCCGGTGAGCCGCTGCCAGCCGGGCACGAGCTCGGCCATGGTGCCGTCCGCGCGGATGATCCAGACCAGTTGGGAGACCGCGGAGATCAGTGCCTCGTACCGCTCCAGGGCGCGCAGGCGGTCGGTGGAGAGCTGTTCGGCCTGCTGGGCGGTGTGTACCTCGGTGGTGGTGTCGATCGCGGCGATCAGGATGCCGGGGCCGAAGCGGGAGGAGATCGGTGAGCAGCTGTAGACGAAGTGCCGGTGGTCGTCGTCCTCGTCCCCCGGCCGCTCCAGCGTCCGGGGCGTGGTCACCTGGCGGGCGGTGCCGTCGGCGAGGACGAGGTCGAGCGTGTCGAAGAACCGCTCCACACCGGGCTCGCCGAACAGCTCCCGGATGGGCACGCCGATCGACCGCGGCCCGAAGAGGTCGCGGAAGGCGTCGTTGCGGTAGACCAGGCGGTGTTCCCGGCCCGCGGTCAGGGCGATCGCCACGATCGCCCGATCGAAGACCTCGGGTGTCAGCTGCGGCTCGACCACCGCGTGGTGCCCCCTTGTCCGGTGTTGTGTCCTGTGGCGCTCGGGTGCCCGAAGGCCCGTGGGTGGTGCTCGGGCCTCCGGCCGCCTTCGGGTGGGTCGCCCTCGGGCCGGGGTGCCCTCAGGCGGTCGTCCGCGGGCCGTTGCCTGCGGGCTTCCCGTCCCGGCGGACGGCGCCGCCGCCCACCGGTCGGCGATCACCGAGGCCGCCCTTGGCACGATACGTTCTGACCGGTGCATCTGTACCGTTATGCCACGATTGTCGCCCTTGATGGAGTGAGGTGTCGGCTCCCGTCCGCCGATCGTCCGCCGACCGGCCGCCGGTCGTCCGCCGGAGAGCGAAGCGTCCTCACCCGCCCGGCAGCACGCCGACCGTCCGCCGGGGTCCGAGCCCGCTCACCCGCCCGGCAGCACGCTCGACAGCGGCAGGCCCTCGAAGAAGGCCACGGCCTCCTCGCGCCAGTGCGGGCGCCAGCTCGCGGCTTCGGCGCCCGCGGCCTCGGCGCAGCGGCGCATGTCGGCGCGGAGCTTCCCGTCCACGCCCAGGTGCCGGGCCAGCTCGCGGACGCGCTCGACCGTCGCGGCGGAGCACTGCGGATCGCCGAGCGCGGACTCCACCACGGCCCGCTGCGCCTCGTCCGCGGCGGCGAGCAGCGCGCTCACGGCGTAGCTGCGGCGGCCCGCGCGGAGGTCGGCGCCGGTGGACTTCCCGGTGGCGGCCTCGTCGCCGAACAGGTCGAGGTAGTCGTCGCGCAGCTGGCCGCCGATACCGACCAGGGTCGCGTACCGGCGCAGCCGCGCGTCGTGGCCGGCCACGTCCTCGCCGGCGGCCAGCAGCCCCAGCCGCAGTGGGGCGAGGACGGAGTACCGGGTGGACTTGTACTCGCAGACGGTGTGCAGGAACTCCTCGTCCGGGAGCTCCTGGAAGTCGCGTTCGAGGTCGACGATCTGGCCGGCGACCGTCTCCGCGCCGGCGTTCAGCTGCACCTCCAGCATGGCCTGCCGCAGCTCGGCGGGGACGTCCGCCTCCAGCAGGACCCGCATCGAGAGGAAGGCGGCGAGGTCCCCGGCCAGGACGGCCAGGCCCAGGGCGGTGCGGTCGGCGGCCGGGAACTCCTGGCGGTAGGCGTAGTAGGTGGACGGGCCGCCGCGGCGTACGGGCGCGTCGTCGATGATGTCGTCGTGGACGAGCCCGTGGGTCTGGAGCAGTTCGATGCTCAGCGCGGCCTCCGCCAGGCCGGGCACCGGGTCGGTGGTCACCAGCCGGGCGGCCTCGTAGAGCAGAGCGACCCGGAGCCGCTTGCCGCCGCGTAGCGAGAGGTCCCGCAGCAGCTCCAGGCAGCGCGGGGTGAAGCGGCTGAGCGGCGGCGTGTCGAGGTGCTCCGGCAGGGAGGCGAAGTAGGCCTCGAAGCGGAGGTCGAACCGGCGCCGGTGGCCGGCTGCTCGTTCGCGGGCGGCTGCCATGATCGTCTCGTTCACGAGCCCTACCCTCGCATCCGCGCGCCCGCGCCCGCCGCCGGGGTCGGGTCGGGCCATGCGATCTGCCGGTCGAGCCGCTCCAGGAGGATCTCGGCCTCACGTTCCTCCGCCTCCGACCGGTGCGGCGGCGCGTCTCCGCTTCGAAGGGGACCTCGCTTGGGCTCGCACCGGTCCGGTCCGGCCCACGAGCACGACCGGTGGCCGCCGGTCGGTCTACGATCGCCGGATGGTGACCGTATTGGTGAACGGACTTCCGGGCGCGGGGAAGACCACCCTCGCCCGGGCTCTGGCAGGGGAGTTGAAACTGCCGCTGTTCAGCAAGGACTCCGTCAAGGAGACCCTGGCTGACGCCCTCGGAGCGGAACCCGCGGTCGGCACCACCGCGCGCGAGTGGAGCGACACCCTGGGCCGCGCCGCGGCGGAGACGCTGTGGACGCTGCTGACGTACGCGCCCAACGGCGCTGTGCTGGAGAGCCCGTGGCTGGGCCATGTGCGCCAGTTCGTGATCGCGGGACTCGCCCGGGCAGGCGTGGACGAGGTCCAGGAGGTCTGGTGCAACGTGCCGTTGGCGGTCGTACGACACCGGTTCGCCGAACGGGCAGCGAGCAGGCACCCCGTGCACCTCGATGACCAGCCGGATTCCGACGAGCGGTGGGAGGTGTGGAGCCGGACGGCCGCACCGCTGGGCCTCGGGCCGGTGCATCACGTCGACACGACCCGTCCGGTGGACATCCCGCTGCTCGCGAAGCACATCCGGGAGACAAGCGGCGAAGGGCACGCGATCGTCCCGTAGGCGAAGCGCGGGCACGGCCGTCCTTCGTGATCACGGAGCGTGGAGAACTCCGTGATCGGGTGGACCCGTGCCCGCCCTGCGACCGCCCTGCCTCCCGGAGCTGCGGAAGCCGCCTACTGCCGGTCGATCCAGTCGGCCACGGCCGCAGCGACTTCGGCAGGACTCCGGCCGGTGGTGGTGAACTCCTGCTTCACCAGGCACCGGAGTTCCTCGGCGTCCTTGATCGCGTCCTCGATCCGGTCCGGATCCCACCCGCGGGCGGCGAGGCGGGCACGGCGGTCCGCGTCGACGCAGTCGAGGCGTGCCCAGGTGACGCGCGGCGGGTCCACGACGTCTCCGGCCGCGCTCGCCCATTCGCTCGGCGTCAAGGGACAGAGGATCAACACGGGTCCGCCGGCCCGGAGCATCATGGTCGCGATCTTCACCCAGAGCCTGTTGTAGGCGGGCCAGACGGGACTCGCCGAGGGAGAGATGATGTCGACGCCCAGCAGCCTGCCGTCCGGCTCCGGCAGCTCATCGAAGTCGGCGATGCCGAACGGGTACTCTCCCAGGTGCCGCAGGAGCGTGGACTTTCCGGCTCCCGGCGCGCCGGTGATGACGTGAAGCTTCGGCAACCGGCCTTCCCTCCCGAGTTCGCTGTGCTCTGCCGACAGACGCTCGTCACCCTACCGTCGCGGGTGGAACTGCCGGTCACGGCCACTGGTTGACGGCCGCGACGAGAACGGTCGCCTCGTAGCGGACCGGGAGCCTGTCGTATCTCGTGGCCACCGCGCGGCGGTTGAGGCGATTGACGCCGCACTCGACCGCGTGCCGGTGGGCCCGCACGACTTCTTCTGCGACGGCGGAGGCAAGCGTGACGATCCCCGGCGGGTCGTCGAGCTGCTTGCCCCCGGTGGCCTGCTCATCCTGGACGACTTCACGCCCTCGTCCCACTGGCCGCCCCGTTACGGCGGCGAGGTGGATGAGCTCCGGCTCTTCTACCTCGCCCATCCCGCCCTTCACGGCACCGAAGTACTCACAACACCCTTCAGCTCGGCGGTTGTCGCGACACGACGCCCCTAGCCGAGAACCTTCGCGGGGTGGGCGGTGTGCGTCCGTTCCCCTCGTCGGCACCGTGGCCGACGATGCGTCATCTCCCGTTCTCGGTGGCGGTGATCTCGCGAACCGCCCGGTCGTAGCGGTGGAAGAGTCGGGGGCCGGGGGCTTCGTCGGCCTCCTCGGCGCGCAGCAGCAGCCGCCAGCAGTCGGCGGTCAGGGCCCGCGCCTCGGTACCCGGCCAGGGCCGGGGCAGCAGTTCGGGCGGCAGCAGCGGGTCGGGAGCGGTCGCGCGGGTGAACTCGGCGGCCAGCTCGACGGTGACCGCGAGGCGTTCGGTCCGGCCCGGCGCGGAGGCTGAGGTGAGCCTGGTCAGCCGCTCGCGGGCGACGGCGGCCAGCCGGCGGTGCCCGCCGGCGACGTCCCCGAGCGGCCAGAGCCGGCGGGCCAGTGCGAGCGGGTCGGCCTCGCCGCCGATCCGCAGGTCGGTGCTGGTCAGCAGGGTGACGCAGTCGGCCACGCCGAGCCGGTCGACCGCCGCCTCGACGTACGGCTCCCAGGCGTTGGCGCAGGCGTAGACACCGCCCTGGACGGCTGCCCCGCCGAGCCGCACCAGTTCCTCGCGCAGCGCGTCCCGGGCCGGCCGGGCGGCCTCGGGGACGGCGAAAGCGGCGAGGTGCCAGGTGCCGTCCCACGGCGCGAGCCCGGCGTCCTGGGCGTACATGTGGCGGACGAAGTCGACCTCGGGCTCGGCGGCCCGCCGGGCCTCGGCGGTCTCCCGCAGGACGGCGCGTCGGCCGCGGCCCTCCTGGACGAGCAGGCCGTCGGCGGCCATCCGCTTGATGCAGAGGCGCACCTGCTGGTCGCTCATCCCGAGCGTGCCGGCCACGTCGTAGAGCTCGCCCGCGTCGACCGTGCCGTCCGCCCGGACCATGCCCTCCACCAGCGTCCGGGTGGCGACCTCGGCGCGTGGTTCCTCCGTCATCGTGCCCGGCTCCTTCCGGTGGTCCGCCCTCGTGCACCAGGGATTGTAGTACGCTCGAAACTATCGAAAGTGAAACGATAGTTCTTGATTCGATAGATCGGACCTCCGATGGCACGACGGAAACCCCGCATCCGGCGCAGGCGGCTGCTCGGCTCCCTGCTCGCCCTCGCCCTGCTGATCGGCGTGGCGGGCGGCTGGGTGCTCTACCGGAACAGCTATGACCTGCGGGAGCAGCGGGTCACCATCACCGGTGGTGCGCAGCCGCTGGACGGCGTGCTCGCCCGGCCCGAGGGCGGCGACGGGCCGTTCGGCCTGGTGGTCTTCGTCCACGGCGACGGGCCGACCGACGCCACCCACGACACCTTCTACCGCCCGATCTGGGAATCCCTCGCCGAGGCCGGCTACGCCTCGCTCTCCTGGAACAAGCCCGGCGTCGGCGGCGCCCCCGGCGACTGGCTGGACCAGAGCATGGACGACCGGGCCGACGAGGCCGCCGCCGCGATCGCCTGGGCCAGGTCGCAGCCCGGGATCGACCCCGACCGGGTCGGCCTCTGGGGCGCCAGCCAGGCGGGCTGGGTGCTGCCCAAGATCGCCGAACGGGCGCCCGGCATCCGGTTCGTGATCGCCGTCTCCCCGGCGGTGAACTGGTTGCGGCAGGGCCGCTACAACCTGCTCGCCGAACTCGCCGACGACCACGCCCCGCAGAGCCGGATCGACGCCGAACTCGCCCGCCGGGAGCGCGTCAACGAGCAACTGCGCAAGGGGGCCACGTACGAGCAGGCCCGGGCCGCCGTCGGCGCCGACCTGGGCGACCTGACACCCGCGCGCTGGCGGTTCGTCCTGCGGAACCACACCGCCGACGCCACCGCCGACCTGGCCGCGCTCAAGGTGCCCGTCCTGCTGGTGCTCGGCGGCCGGGACCGCAACGTCGACATCGCCGACACCGAAGCCGCCTATCGGCGACTCCTCACCGCGCCCGGCCAGTTGACCGTCCGCAGCTACCCGGCGGCCACCCACGGGCTGGCCAGGCCGGAGGTCGAGGACGGCTCGCTGTACGGGCTGCTCGTCGCCGTCACCTCGCCGCGCTCGGTCTTCACCGACGGCTACCTGGACGACCAGCGCCACTTCGTGGCGACCACGGCGCCGGTCGGGGGCCGGCGATGAGGATCCTCGCCCTCGGCGGCGCCGGAGCCATGGGCGCGGCCGCCGTCCGGGCCGCGATCGCCCTGCCCGGTGTCAAAGAACTCGTCGTCGCCGACCGGGACTTCGCCGCCGCGAGCCGTCTCGTCGCCGAACTCGGCTGCGCTCCGGTGGACGTGACGGCTCGTCGGATCGATGTCACGGATGCGGGGCGGCTCGACGACGTGCTCGCCGGAGCGGACGTCGTGCTCAACACCGTGGGCCCCTACTACCGGTTCGGCCCGGCGGTGCTGGCGGCCGCGATCCGCGCCGGCACCCACTACCTGGACCTCTGCGACGACTGGGAGCCGACGGTCCGGATGCTCGAACTCGACGGGGCCGCCCGCCGCTCCGGCGTCACGGCGGTCCTGGGGATGGGCGCCAGCCCCGGCATCTCCAACCTGCTCGCCGCCCTCGCCGCGGGCCGGCTCGACACCGTCCACGACGTGTACACCGCCTGGCCGGTCGACGTCCCCGACACCGGCGAGGAGCTCACCGGGCCGGACGGCCGACCGGGCGCCGCCGCCGTCCACTGGATGGAGCAGATCAGCGGGACCGTCGCCGTCGTCGAGCGCGGGGAGGCGGTGCGCCGGCCGCCGCTGCGCCCGGTCGCACTGGCCCTGCCGGGCGGCCGCGGCGGCACCGGGTACACCGTCGGCCACCCCGAGTCGGTCACCCTGCACCGCAGCCTCGCGCCCGGCGGGAACGCGGCCTGCCTGATGGTCGTCACCCGGGGCACCGTCGCCTTCCTGGACGGCCTGCGGCGCGACCTCGACCGGGGGCGGCTGGACAACGAATCGGCCGCGGCACTGCTGGCCGACCCGCCGCTCGGGCGCGCCCTGGCTGCTGGTGCCCGCGCCGCACGGTTGCGTGGACCGGGGACGCTGCCGCCGTTCTTCGCCGCCGCCACCGGCCTGCGCGACGGCCGACCGCTCACCGTCCTGGCCCGCCCCGCCGAGGACCCGCCGCGCCTGCTCGCCGACATGGCCCGGGCCACCGGCATCCCGCTCGCCCTGGGCCTGGCCCAACTGCTGGACGGCACCGCCCGCCGGCCGGGCGTCCACCCGCCGGAGTCCGTGATCGACGCGCGGCGCTTCTTCCGGGACCTGGAGCCCTACTCGCCGGGTGTGGTGGTGGAGGAGGGGTCGGCCACTCGACCGCTCGCTCGACCCCGTGCGCACCGCCGACGGGCGCAGGGCCGGTGGTGAACGCGCCGGTCCACCTCCACCCGGTCGGGCTCAGGAGCCGCCGCGATGCGCCAGCACCGCCACCTGCGGCCCGAAGCAGACCACCAGCCGGCCGCCCGGTGCGGCCGCCAGCCCGCGCACCGGGTGCGGGAAGCGCAGCACGGGGCCGACCTGCTCGTGCGTCGCCAGGTCCCAGACGCGCACCGTGCCGTCGTCACTGCCGGAGGCCAGGGCGGCACGCCCGCCGATCGTCGTCACGGCCAGTGCCCACACCCCGGCCGTGTGGCCGCGCAGTTCCGCCCCGTCCGGCCGCCGTCCGCCGGGCGCGAGGTCCCAGAGCCGTACGGCGCCCTGCCAGTCGCCGGTGACCACCACCGGTCGGCCGCCCAGGTCGGCGAGGGCGACGGCGTCGACCGCCGAGGTCGCCGCGGCGCGGAAGGCGGCGACCGGCACCCCGGCCGTGAGGTCCCACAGCCGGACGTCCCCGTCCCAGCTCTGGTGCACGTTCATGCCGCTGCTCGACACCGCGAGCAGACGGCCGCCGACCACCGCCGCCGCCACGGCGTTCAGCGCGTACTCCCGGCCCCCGACGGGCTCGCCGAGCGGCCGGGCGGAAGGCCCGGCATCGGTGAGCTCCCAGCCGCGCACCGTCCCGTCCTCGTGACAGGTGACCGCCACCGGCCGGCCGTCGAGGACGGTCGTCGTCACGGCCGTCGCGTCATCGGCGGGCAGCGTCCGCAGGCAGCGGCCGGACGCCGGGTCCCGGGCGAACTCGGGCCGGTGGTCGCCGACGGCGAGGACCACCGGGGCGCCGTTCCGCGTGTCGAGCGCCACGCGGTCGAACCGGCCGACGGGCAGCTCGCCGAGCACGCGGCCGCCGTCCACCTCCCACACCCGTGCGACGCCCTCCCCTCCCGCCGTGACCGCGAGCGCGCGGCCGTCCACCACGGCCGTCGCCACGCTGCCGATCGGCTCCCGATGGCCTGCGGCCCGGCCGGCGGCCGGAGGCCCGTCGGCCGCCGGGTCGGTGGTCCACTCCACGGCCCACGGCTCGGCCACCTCGATCGCCGGTACGGGTGCGGGGATCGGCGCCCGGGGAGGGGGCGGTAGGGCTCGGCGGCGCCGACGACGGAAGATCACGGGCCCAGTATCGGGTAGCCATGCGCGGGCCCCGACGTCCGATCGACCCGTCGGGCCCGCTTCGACGCGCCAGGAAGCGGCCAGGGCCTCGGAAACACGGCTTCCGCCGGGGCGGACGCGCCGGGGCGGGACTCGGCGGGCCCAGCCAATTCACCAGCAGTGTCCGCTGGTCAGGCCCTCGCCGGGCACGGGCGTGGCGAGGGACAGGACGGCGGAGGGCTGGGGATAACCCCCGTATCGATCTGGGTGTCAACACGCTGGGCGGCCGGTGCGACGGCCCGGCACGCTGGGCATGAACGGGGACGAGCAGCAGGAACGGGGAAGATCGATGAAGGCACGTGTGGGGGCCGCGGGACTGTGGGTCGGGATGTGCGCGGTGGCGGTGTCGGGGTGCCTCCCGGCGGCGACCGTCGCGGAGCGGGGGCCGGCAGCACCGCCCGCCGGCCTCAAGGAGGCCATCGAGCAGACCGTCACGGACGGATTCCCGGGAGTCGTGGCGTATGCGAGGCGTGGAGAGCTGGAGTCACGAACGGCGGCCGGGCTCGCGGACACGGCGAGCGGCGAGCGGGCCAGGCCGGACCAGCGGTTCCGGATCGCCAGCAACACCAAGTCCTTCGTGTCGACGGTGCTGCTGCAACTGGAGGGCGAAGGACGGCTCTCACTGGACGACAGCGTGGAGAAGTGGCTGCCCGGGGTCGTTCAGGGAAACGGCAACGACGGCCGGGCCATCACCGTCCGGCAGCTGCTGAACCACACCTCGGGGATCTACGACCCCACCACCGAGCCGGAGTTCTTCGCCCCCTACCTGGAACGTCACGACTGGGACCACGTCTACACCCCGCGGGAGGTGATCGCCCGGGCTGTCCGGCACGAGCCGCTCTTCGCCCCCGGCGGCGGCTGGACGTACTCCAACACCAACTACCTACTCGCCGGTCTGGTGATCGAGGCCGCCACGCACCACAGCGCGCCCGCCGAGATCCATCAGCGGATTCTCGCCCCGCTCGGCCTCAAGGACACCTCGTTCCCGGTGACCGACCCGGCGATTCACGGCCCCCACCTGCACGGCTACGACCTCAAGGGACAGGATGTGACCCGGTTCAGCCCGTCGTACGACTGGACCGCCGGTGCCATGGTCTCCACGGTCGACGACCTGGCGCGCTTCCATCGGGCCCTGTTCACCGGCAAACTCCTGCACCCCACCCAGCAGCGCGAACTCCTGACCACGGTGCAGTTCCCCGACGCCCCGGCCTACGGACTCGGCGTGCAGCGGATGGACGTGCCGTGCGGCTCGGAGCCGGGCACCGAGCCGATCAGCGCGTGGGAGACCGACGGTGGCGGACCCGGCTTCACCAGTGTGTCGCTCACCGCGGCCGACGGTGAGCGACAACTGGTCCTCGCCGTCAATGTCTTCGACCTCGGGGCCGACCTGAAGGGCGAGCCGCCCGTCCCGCGGAGCAAGGGGATGATGAAGGCGCAAGCAGCAGCCCTGTGCAACTGACGCGACGTCATGACATCGCGGCAAGGGGTGTTCAGGCGTGGCGGTCGCAGCGGGAGACGGTCGAGCCGCCGGTCACTCGACGTGTGCGGCGATGGTCCGTGCGCACGCCATCGACTCGGCATGCGCGGTGTCCACCTCCAGGTCGTAGGCGACGCCCCGGTGGACCAGCTCCGCCTGGGAGGCGGCCATGCCGATGATCCGATCGCCCCGGGCGACCTCCCGGCCGGCGGCGACCGCGGCGTCACACCGGACGCCGACCCACAGCACCTGCAGTTCGCCCAGGGCCTTCCGCCACCGCTGCTGGGACTCCGCTCCGCCGAGGAAGACCTCGTCGACGATGACCCGGGCTCCTGCGCGGGCCATCGCGGCGATCCCCTCCAGCCATGCCGCCTCCAGCGTCCGGAACTCCGGCCCGACGGTGACCTCTCCGTCCGGAGCGAAGCCGATCCCGCCGTCCGACGTCTGCATGGACGCCGGCATCGCCTCGACCAGCGTGTCCGTCCCGAGGGCCAGCCACGGGCCCGGCAGGACGGCCTGCAGACACCGTGCGATCCCGGACTTGCCCGAGCTGGAGCCACCGTTGAGAACGATCACCTGAGTCATCACCGCGCCACAGTAGGCGCACCGGGGCACCATGCGAAACGGATTTCCGCGCCCCTGCGCCACCGGCCGCGACCGGCGGGGCCCCTCCCGGTCGGAGCAATCCGAGCTTGCGGTCAGTCGGCAGCGAGGATGTCGGCGAGACTCACGGCAGGGCAGCCGAGTATCGCCGTCAGCGCGTGCCGCTGGCGCTCGGTCAAGGAGGCAACGAAGATCACCGCGTCCGCGTCGGCCTGCTCGCAGGTGTCGGCCACCTCGCGGACCTTTCCGTGGCTCAGCAGGGTCCGTGAGGAATGGGGCAGACCCATCTTGCGGGCCCCGCCGTCCGAGACGCCCCGTCGCTGCACGATCTGCCCGACGACCCGAGCGCCGCGGGCCGCCAGTTCTGTGGCGGCCGACGCCATCAGCGTCGCGAAGTCCTTCTCCTTCGCGGAGAAGTAGCCGACCACCACCACCTGGGCCCCCGCGACCGTGAGCCGCGCTGCCTGGCGTCGGGCAGGCTCCGGCGCCACACGACGAACCAGGCGCCGGTCGCGCCTTCGGGGCTGATGCATGCACCACAGGCTAGTGTCCTGCGCCCGGGATCCGTCGCCGGACCCTTCGCGAGTCACTGGAAGATGACGACCGGGTGGATGTCCAGGGCGCCGTCCTCGGCGTTCCAGCCCCTGACCTTCCCCAGGCAGCTGCCGGAGAACTCGTCGGCGGGAGTGTGCCGGCGCAGGCCCGCGTTGGCGCAGGCCAGGCGGACGCGGGCCGAGGGGACGGCGGAACCGACGCCGGCGTAGGAGGCGATGAAGACGGTGGTGCCACTCGGGTCCTCGGAGGTCCGGGCGGCCAGCCGGAACCTTCCCTTGACCAGCACGTAGTCCTCGACGTGGCTCAGCAGGGTGCTCTTGGGCAGCGGGTCGGACTGGCCGAGGTCGCTCAGCAGTTTGACGAGTGCCGGGTTCTTGGTGAGGGTGCCGGTCTTGAGGTTGGCGTGGACGATGCCGTTCCCCTTCTCGATGGCGTCGACGAGGATTCCGATCACCTCGATGGGGGTGTGGGTCTGGACGTAGTTGGTGATCAGTTGTTCCCCCCGGGTCCTCTCGAAGCCCAGCGTGCCGTCCGGACTGGCGGCGCTGACCGTGTAGCCGCCGTTGGTCTGGTGCTCGACCGCCTGGACGAGGGCCGCGGAGTGACGGCCCATCTGATAGCTGTCGGTGATGGCGGAATCGTCCAGGTAGACGCAGATGCCCTGGGTGAGGTCCAGTCCCGTGATCCGCTGCGCGCGCAGTTCCAGGAAGCAGTACACGATGAGGAAGATCAGGCTTGCGACAGCGGCCGCCCAGAGGGACAGGAAGCACCACCACTCGCCGAACCAGAGCTTGGACATGGCCGTCGCTTCCTTGTCACAGGGGCGGTCAGGGTCGCAGGGGCGGTCAGGAGAGGATGCGCTTGCAGCCGGCCACGGCCTGGAGGATGGTCTCCAGGGCCTTGGGGGAGGGCAGGAGGGCGCGGGTCCGGTTGACCGTGGCGGGTGCGGGCAGGTTCCGGGCCCCCAGGAAGGTCCGGAGCTGGTCCTGGCCGTGGGCGTCCAGGCCGGTGTGGAAACCGAGCTCGGTCGCCCGTGTGCGCAACTCGGGGTCGGAGTCGATGAGGACGGCCAGTCCGTCGGCCCGGGGCTTCAGCGAGATGATGCGCGGCTCGGTCACGAACGCGCTGTCCGGGTAGAGCAGGACGCGGGTGGTGTCGGGTTGGCCCTTCGCCGCCTTGTGGCGGAGCTGGTAGGCGAGGTACTGGTGCTCGTAGACCACCGGGGTGGGCGCGGAGTCCTCACCGTTGACGAAGGAGTCGAAGCGGTCGCTGGCCGGGCGCCCCTGGGCCTCCAGCAGTGGTTTGACGGCCCTGCCCACGTCGTCGGCAGACGCCTCGTCCACTGTGCGGCTGCCGTGCTGGGAGAAGGCGACCTGGCTGACGTAGGTCTCCGCGGAGTTCGAGTCGCAGTACGGGGAGGTGTAGGCGGCGACGACGTTGTTGTTGATCCGGCCCGGATTGAGCCCGAGGTCGCTCCAGGTCGTGTCGGTGCGGGCGAGGTCCAGGAACTTGGCCAGGTCGAGGTCGTAGTACAGGGTGTCGGCGGAGGCGGTGCCCTGGGGCGTCGCCGCCCCCCTGCCGACCAGGGCCTCGGCGTAGGCCCGGTAGGTCGCGATGACGAGTGGGCTGTTGAACGGCAGCTTGATCATGGCGTGCTCGTGCGCCGCTTCCCGGCGCTCCTTGATGGTGTCGGCCGCCGCCTGCCCGGAGGGGAAGACGAAGTCGTACTGGCTGAGGTCACCCTCCGCGACCTGACGCGACCCGGCGACGTCCACCGTGACCTTGATCCGGTGGCGCATCAGGATCCGCTGCACCTCCGGATCCGTGAAGAGGTCGGCCTTGGAGGCCACACGACCCTTCAGTTCGACCACGGGCACCCCCGGGACCGGGAGGTTGCCGGTGAGGGCGAGCATCCCGGTGGCGAGCACGAGGATGGCGAACGGGATGGCGGCGACTCTCCGGAATCGCCGGCGGGCCAGGAAGAACGGGCGTCTGCCCGCGATCCCGAGTGAGGGCTCTTCGAACACATTGGCGGGGAGCACAATTGACAGGGTGTCAGGTACGTTCCGAGGCTGCGAGACTGTCGGCGGGTGTTCACCAACCAGTTGCGGGTTCGTTACTCCCGTCATGAGGGCGGGCCGCGCCGGTTGTGACTGAAGCGTTTCGGCTGACCGGTGGGCGGTTGAGTGGGTCGGCTGAGCGTCCGGCTTGCGGTCGATGTCGTGCGCCCGGGCACGGTCGGTGACCACCGTGGGTGCTTCCACTCGGAGCTGATCTCTTCGGAGGTGAGCCGATGTTCACGCCCGCTCCCGACCGCGCCCGGATGAAGCCGGCCGCGCCAAAATCAACTGGGCGAACGGTCCCCACCGTGAAACGATTCCGGTTCAGGGCCAGGGAGGTGGGGCGGCATGGGGCTGGACTACAGCTACGAGATCTTCATGCCACCTCGGAACGTTGTGAGGGTGCTGACCCGGCTGGCCGAACTCGCTCCCCAAGGCCGCGACACGCCGCCGCTCTCAATCACCCTGCCAGGCGGCGAGCAGCTGATCGTGCCGTTCACCTCGGGGTACAAGAGCGAACCGGTCGACTGTTCGGCAGGCGGCACGATCGAACTGGACACCTCGATCATGATCGGCGTCGACGACGCGATGCGCGAGTTTCTTCTCCGCGATGTCGACAGGGTCGACGAGTTGGGAAGAGTGTCGGTCGGGTACATCTACCTGACTGTCAGGTTCTCGCCCGCGTGGCACCCGAACTTCGCGTCGCTGCAGTTCACAGCGGCCACCTCGGGCATGAGCCGGATGTTCGTGCAGTCGGCGAGCGTCAGGAAGGTGTTCACCGACCTCACCGCCGCCACCAGCGGTGTGTGCTGCCTGCTCGACACCGAGACCGACATCTTCGACATCTGCTGGCTCAACGGCGAGACGGTCAGCGGCGAGACTGTTCCGGGCGCCCGTTTCTCGCGCTTCCACAATCTCGTCGCCGCCTGGCGCGAGCCGGTGGAGTAGAACGGGAACCACGTCCGCAGGGGACGCAGCGCGGGTCTCCGTGGGCCTGGCCCGACAGGACACCGGCTCGCCGTCCGCCATGACGCAGCCGTGCTCGTCGGGGCCGTCAACGAGTCGCCGTTACTAGGGTGTTCGGAATGCAGCTACTGGCGTTCTTCGATCTCGACGGCACGCTTCTCGACCGCGATGCCGCATTCGATCTCTGGGTGGGGGAGTTCGTCAGCGACCGGGCGCTCGACGCGAGCGCGCGAGACTGGCTGATGGCTGAGGATGCCCGCCACTCCGGTCCGATGGACGGCTTCTTCGAGAAGGTGCGCGAGAGGTTCGGCGTCGGCGACTCGGTGGAGCGGCTCTGGGGCCGGTACCGCAAGCGGATGCCGGAGCTGGTGGTGTGCGGGCCTGCCGCCCTGGCGGCGGTGCGTGACCTTCGTGCGGCCGGGTGGAGGGTCGCGATAGTCACCAATGGCATGCAGGACAATCAGCTGGCCAAGATCCAGCGCACCGGCCTCGCCGAGGTGGTGGATTCCTGGTGCATCTCGGAAGAGGCCGGCGTCCGCAAGCCCCACCCCGAGATCTTCCGGGCGGCCGCCCGACGCTGCGGAGCCCTGATCGACCACGGCGGCTGGATGGTGGGCGACAGCCTGTCCGCCGACATCGAGGGAGGGCGGGCCGCAGGGCTCCGTACCATCTGGCTTCGCGGACGCCGAGCGCCGGACCAGCGCCCCGCAGGCGTCACTCCTGATTTCACGGTCGGCTCGGTGCCCGAGGCGGTTCGGGTGATCCGCCGGGCATAGAGCCCAATCGAGCGAGTTCGGGTGGCGCGGCCCGATGGTCAGTGAGCCTCGGCCTCGGCGGTCAGGATGGCGAGCAGGCCGGGGAAGCGGGCGTCGATGTCGGCCCGGCGGAGGTCGGCCATCCGGCTGTTGCCCCGGTCGACCTGGCGGATCAGCCCGGCCTCGCGCAGCGTGCGGAAGTGGTGGGTGACCGTCGCCTTCGAGAGGGGCAGGGCGAAGGAACTGCAGGTGCGCGCCGTGCCGTCGGGTGCGCCGGCCAGCTCGCGCACGACCCGGCGGCGCAGCGGGTCGGCGAGTGCGGACAGCACCTTGCCGAGCTCGATCTCCTCGACGGCCGGGTGCCCTTCCTCGTCGGGCATGGTGACCTCCCTCAGGTACGGCTTGAATCGTACCTCTCGGGAGGGGTACTGTCCCGCAAGGTACGACTGAAGCCGTACCTTGCTTGAGGGAGAACGCGGATGGATCAGTTGGTCACGCTCGTCGGAATCGCCCGACCGAAGCCCGAACGGGCCGAGGATCTCAAGGAGTTGCTGCTCTCCTTCGTCGCGCCCACCCGGCAGGAGCCGGGCTGCCTGGAGTACCACTTCCACGAGGACCGCGACGAGCCCGGTGTCTTCGTCTTCTACGAGGCATGGCGAAGCCAGGCGGACCTCGACGCCCACCTGGCCCTGCCCCACCTCGCTGCGTTCTGGGAGAGCCGGATGGACTACCTGGCCAGTGACCTGGAGATCCGCTTCCTGACCATGCGGAGCCCGTACGGCCGGGCGTAGCGCCTCGCGATGTTCGGCAGCGGCCCGGAAGTCCCGGCTGCCCTGGCCCGGTTGCGCGAGGACGGCAGCCGGGGCCTGCGCGAGGTCAGCGACGGTGTCTGGGCGCTGTTCCGGTCCTGCCTCGGCCCGGACTGGCCCGACATCCGCCGCGCACTGGAGGCCGACATCGCCGCCCGGGCCCGCACCGCCGCCCGCTCCGGGATCGGCGAAATGCTCGACTCGCTTCACCCGAAGGCCGTCTGGCGGGACGAGGGAGTGCTGGAGTGCACCCTCGGCGAACTGGAGGGCTCCTTCGAGCTCGGCGGCCGGGGCCTGGAACTGCGGCCCAACTACTTCGTCCAGCGGAGCATCAGCCTGCTGGCCGGGCCGGACCGCCAGAGCCTGCTGCTGCACCCGATCGCCGCCCCGACCGCCGAGCCTGCGGCCCGGACACCGGCCGCCGACGGCCTCGCTGCCGCACTCGGCCCCGCCCGCGCCCGCGTCACTTTCATTGATGCCTTCTTCGACCTCGCCGACACAGCCATCACCGTGCGCAGCCTGATCCGGTGGTCCTGGACGACTCACCGCCGGGACGAACGCCCGAACCGCCGACCGTGACCCTCCGGCGCCGCTCCGGTCACTTCGGCAGATCGGCGGACAGGAAGGGAGCAAGGAGCGCGAACAATGCGTCGGGGCGGTCGAGGGGGATGATGTGGCCGCAGTCCTGGAGATGGTGTCCGACCAGGTCATCGGCGATGGGACGGAGTTGGCGTTCGAGCCCGGTGCCGACGGGGTGAGAGCCGACGGCCATGGTGGGCATGGTCAGCCGAGCCGTCGCGACGGCGTCCTGGATCTGCTGCGCGCTGGTGGGCAGGGCCCGGTAGTAGGAGAACGCGCAGCGAAGGGCCTCGCTCCCGGTGTACGCGTGAACGAAGGCCGCACGGATGTCGTCGGGTACTCCTCGCCCGAGCGTCCCCGAGTCGAGGAACCAGTCGATGTACGGGGCCTCGTTGCCGGCCAGGACGGTCTCGGCGAGGCCGGGGACGGCGTGGAAGCCGAACCACCACGGGGCGTCACCCGCGACGACGTGTTCGACTCCGGAGGGGCGGCCGAGCAGTGCCTCCATCACGACCAGGCGCCGGACGAGGCCGGGCCGGCGCAGCGCGAGCAGGACGGCGGGAGCGGTGCCCGCGTCGATGCCGACCACTGCTGCCGAGGGCTCTCCGAGTGCGTCGAGCAGCCCTTCGGCGTCGGCGGCCAGGGTGCCTGCGTCGTACCCCTCGACGGCACGTGTACTGGCACCGAGGCCTCGCAGGTCCGGGGCGATGACCCGGTACCGTCCGGCCAGTCGGCCCATGATGCCGCTCCAGAGTTGCCAGGTGTGCGGGAAGCCGTGCAGCAGGAGAACCGCGGGTCCGTCCCCGGCGATCGCGACGTTGAGCTGGACGCCGTTCGTCGCGATGCGGCGCAGTTGGTGTGCGGTGGTGACGGGCATGGCGGCTCCTCCGACTGGTTACCATTGGTGACCATCAAACGATAGGTAACTGTCCAACCGCTTCCTAGACGGCACTTTCAGGGAAGGTACTGAGCCACAGGTGACCACCCGAGGAGCCCGGGCAGAACGTGGCGATCTGTTCGATCCCCACTGCCCGACGCGGCAGCTGCTGGACCGCATCGGTACGAAGTGGACGTCCATGACCGTCAAGACGCTCGCCGATGCCGCACCGGACGAGGTGCGGTTCGCAGAGCTGGGACGCCGGATGCCCGGCGTCTCGCAGAAGATGCTGTCCGTGACGCTGCGAAGCCTGACCCGCGACGGGCTGGTGTCACGTCGGGTCGAACCGACCGTGCCGCCGCGGGTCTTCTACCGACTCACCGGACTCGGGCTGTCCCTGGAAGCCGCGCTTGCAGGGCTGCGGACCTGGGCGGAGGAACACATGGCCGAGATCGACCGCGCCAACGAAGCCATCGACCCGGAGGTCGATGGGGGATAGGCGGGCCGGTTCCGCGTTCAGTACTGGTTGGCTCGGGTACTCGACGCAGCCGGCGTCGCCGCTCGGACGGCCCTCGCACTATTCGGCGGGGATGCCGCGGAGGAGGAAGGGGAGGTGGGCGCCGCGGGCGAGGGCGGTGAGGGCCTGGGCGGCGCGGCGGTGCTGGTCGGTGGCCATGGTGTCGGCGAGTCGGTCGGGCTGGACCCAGTGCAGGGCGACGATCCGCTCCGGGGGTCGGTGGCGGGTGACGGTGGTCTCCTGGGCGCGGGTGAGGCGGCCGCCCCAGTAGACGAAGTTGACTCCTTCGGGGAGGAGTTGGGCGTCGACGTAGTCGGTGGCGAGGATGCTGCGCAGGGGGAGGACGAGGCCGGTTTCGGTCTCGGTGTGACGGCGGGCGGCGAGGTGGGGGAGTTCGTTGCGTTCGGCGCTGCCGCCGGGGAGGGTGCAGCCGTTCTTGTAGGTGGTTTCGACGAGCAGGACGGCGCCGTCGGTGTTGAGGACGAGGGCCTGGTGGCCGAGGCGGCGGCGGGGCGGGTTGGTGAGGATCTCGGGCAGCGGGTACAGCATCGCGGGTTCCTTTCGCTGGAAGTCGATGAGTGCCCGGCCCGGCTCGCGGCTGGGGTCGCGAGCCGGGCCGGGTGTCCCGCGTGCGCGCACCACACCGGCACGCGGGAGTTCGGGGGTCACCGGCCGGGGGCGAGCTTCGACAGCCAGGTGAAGCAGGCGGGCAGGCCGGCGACGACGCCGGTCGCGAGGACCACTCCGGAGATGAGGAGTTGAGGCCCGAGGGGCCCGTCATGGATCGGCCAGCAGAGGAGCGCGGCGGCGCAGATGCTGAGCGTCGAAACGGCGAGGGTGGCGGTGACGAGCTTGAAGTCCCGGCTCACGCAGCGTCGTTGGCGCGGGGCCGGCTCGGGTGCTGGACGGCGACGAAACGGGGGCTGTCGAGCGGCCGGACGTGTTCGGGGCCGGTGGTCCACTCGCAGCCGCCGGCCTCGGGCCTGAGGTAGGCCGCGCCGCCGAGGGTGTCCATGTAGACGGCCTCGGCGGGCTGCCCGTTGGGGGACCGGTGGGCGAGGTCACGGACGACCTCGCCCACGGCGGGTTGGTACGCGGACATGCGGGGGCGGCTGGGCATGAGGGCTCCGATGGTAGCTCTGTGCAGTGAGGTCATCACGACCTGTATCCATGGTGGGGTGATCGGAGCTACGATCGGAAGTACTTCAACTCTCTAGTTCACCAGACTTTAAGTTGGAACGATCTTGAATCGTCGTACGCTTGATCCAACGTCATCTCCGCTGGCTGCCTTCGCTGTTCAGCTTCGCAGGTCACGCGAGGGGAGTGAACTGACGCAGGTCCAATTCGGCGAGCTGGTCCGGTACTCCAGCGTCTACATCTCCAATGTGGAGACAGCAAAGCAGGCTCCGAGCTTAAAGTTCGTGCAGCGGGCCGACGAAGTGTTGGCGGCAGGTGGATCTCTTGAGCTGCTGTGGTGGAGCTGGAAGAACGGAGCTCTGATCCCAGGCTTCCCCGAGTACACCGCCAAAGAGCGCGAAGCCATCGGCATGCGACTGTTCGAAACCGGCATGGTGCCAGGAATCCTGCAACACCACGACTACTCCGCCGCCTACGAAGCTGCCATCGTGCGGCGAGGAGAAGTCAGTCGGACGCAAGCCGATGAGCGACTGAATCTCCTGGCTGCGCGGCAGAGGTTGCTTGACCAGACCCCGGCTATCCATGCTGTCCTGGATGAGGGAGTGCTGTTCCGCCCAATCGGCGGCCCAAGTGTCATGATGCGGCAGCTCTCACACCTTGAGCATCTGTCTGGCCAGCCCAACGTCGTCATTCAGGTCGCCCCATACGCCCTCGCCGAGGATCGACCGCTGTCACATTCGGTGACCCTCCTCACCCTTCCCAATCGCACGATGGTCGGCTACACCGAGACGCTTCAACGGGGCTACCTGGAGCAGGATGCCGACACGGTTGGCGCTTGGGCTGGAAAGTACGATCGGCTACAGGTGGACGCACTTCCCAGGGCGGACAGCCTGGCCATGATCCGTGAGGTTCGGAAGGGACTTGAACGCCATGCACGTTGATCTATCGGGCGCCCGGTGGCGCAAGAGCTCGCACAGCAACGGTGGGGGTGGCTGTGTTGAGGTGGCGGATGGGTACGAGGGCGTCATGCCCGTTCGTGATTCCAAGGACCCTCAGGGCCCGGCGCTCGTCTTCCCGGCCGAGGCCTGGCAGGCGTTCATCGCTGGTGTCCAGTCAGGCGAGTTCGGCGCTGTCTGACATCTACGGCCCCCGACCGGCATGCTGGTCGGGGGCCGCTATGCGTGGTCCATTCGGCCCCACGGCTCGGGCACGCCCACCCGTACGTCCAGGTCCCACAGGACGCACTCCTCGCCGGGCCGCGCCACGAACGACCATGCCACGGCAGTGCGGTGCAACTGTTCGTGCATCGACCCCGCCCGCTTCGCTTTCCCCGGCAGCTCGCCGCCCTGGGGGTGGTGGTGCAGGAACCGCCCGTAGGCCGCCCGGCAGAAGGCCGCGTAGCGCTCGGTGCACAGGATCAGTCCGTGCCACGCCTCGTCGACGGCGGACGAGGGCATACCGATGATCTGCCGGTCCAGGATCGCCGCTCCGCAGCACCGCAACCACTGCCGTAGCCCGGCTTCGACCAGGTCCCTCGGCTGGAACGGGCACGTCTTGTAGACGGCCGGGGGGAGTTCGAGCGCATCGACCGCCGACTGCACGCGGTCGATGCGTCGTGAGAACGTTCGTGGAAGCACGTTGTCTCCGTTCCGGATTCGCCGAGTCGACAGCTCAGTTGCCGCCGCCGCACCCTCCGCCACAGCCGCCTCCGCCGCAACCCCCGCTACAACTTCCGCCGGAGTCGCTGCTGCCCCCGTCTCCACCCCTCCAGCGGGACTTCCTGCTTCTGTCGCTCCGGCCCAGGAGGGCCGTGATGCCGAACCCGACGATTCCCACAAGGATGAAGAAGATCAGCAAGCCCATTTCTCTGCTCCCCCAGTAGTGCCGGACGAGACCCGTCGGCGCGTCATGGAGCACGGCCCGACAGCCTCCGCGAGCCGATCACGGCGATCGCGTGAGGTGTCGGGGTCCGCGCACCCGGCGTACCGGGCGGCCCCGCCGGCGGCATTACTTCATTGTTCCAGCAGGCACTGACACCGAAACGGCGTCAGGTCGGCCTGGGGCGGGACGGCACCATCGCCGTTACGAGCCGGTGACGAGGAACGCCCCGCGTCCGCCGTGAGCGGCGGACGCGGGGCGTCGGAGCGGATCAGGCCGGAGCGGATCAGGCGAAGGTGTTGGTGCTCCAGATCGCACCGCCGACGCCCTCGCCGCCCTCCTTCTTGTAGATCACGAGGTTGCCGTCGTCCTGGAGCTTCATGAACGCGCCCGCGCTCCACCAGGTGCCGGAGTTCCACACCGAGCCGACGCCGTTGCCCTGGCCCGCCGGGTAGATGACCGCGTTGCCGTCGCTCTGCATGACGAAGTACCCGAAGGTGCTCGCGTACGTGCCGGTGCCCCACAGGTAGGCGCCGTCGCTCTTGCGGTACACGGCGAAGTTGCCGTCCCGCTGCATGATCAGCACGGTCGACGCGGCCTCGGCCCACTGCGCGGACCAGACGGGCTGGCCGGAGCCGATGGTGGTCCCGATCCGGGTCGAGCCGGCGCCCCACAGCGCACCGCCCGCGAGCGGGCCGCCGTCCTTCTTGTAGACGACGAGGTTGCCGTCGTCCTGGAGGCTCAGGTAGTTGCCCGCCGACACCCAGGTGGCGGTGTTCCAGATCGGCCGGTTGTCGGCCGAGTAGACGACGAAGTTGCCGTCGGGCTGCATCCAGGCGTAGGCGCCGGGGTTGCCGCCGGTGCCGGTCGCCCAGATCACGCCGTTCGGGATGCCCTTGTGGGTGATCGTCAGGTCGCCGTCGGTCCGCATGGTCAGCTGCAGGTCACGGCCCGTGAGGGTCTGGCCGGAGGCCAGCTTGGCATCGGGCCCCAGCAGGGCCTGGTCGACCGAGGAGGTGTCGGTGATCCACTGGCGGATGTCGTCGACCCGGGTCTCGATCGCGTCGGTGCGGGTCTCGGTGGAGCCGAAGCAGCCGCCCTGCCAGGAGCGGCTGTGGATGCCCGTCAGGACGGCGGTGGCGCCGTCCTCCTTGAAGGTCGGGCCGCCGGTGTCGCCCTTGCAGATCGCGCCGGTGGCCGGGGCCTTGGGGGCGATGGTGAGGGTGGTCGCCGTGGAGGACTTCACCGTGACGGCCGCGCTGTGCAGGCGGGTCGGCGCCCACTCGTCCGCGGTGCGGCCGTAGCCGGTGGCGCGCAGCGTGTCGCCGACCGCGGGCGCGGCGGTGGCGAGAGCGACGGGGGAGAAGCCGAAGACCGGGCTGGCCAGCCGGGCCAGCACGAGGTCGCGGTCCGCGCGCGGCGCGAGGTCGACCACCTCGACGGACTTCCCGGCCGTGCTGCCCAGGTCGGTGCGGCCGACGGTGGCGATCGTCTTGTCCGCCGGGCGTCCGGCGGGAACCGTCGAGGGGTTGGCCGGGTCGGCGGCGAAGCAGCTGGCGGCGGTGATCACCCAGGTCGGATTGATCAGGGCCGCGGAGCAGGAGCGCTTGCCCTCGCCGATGTCGAGCTTGGCCGTGAAGGGGTAGCCGCCGTCGGCCACCGGGGCGCCGACGACCGCGCCGGCGGGCACGGTGCCGAGGATCAGCATGCCGGCGGTGGCGGTGGTGGTGAGAAGGCTGGTCATCCACGTGGCACGTGGACGCTTGAGCTGCATCTGTCGATCACCTTTGGTTGGTGGGAGAGGGGATCGGGGAGCGATGGCAGGGACCCGCCGGCCCGGAGTGGACCCTGAGCCAGGTGTGCGGACCGGGCCGACCGGACCGGGCGGGCGGCATTGCGCCGTGCGGCGGCGCGAGGGAGTACGACGCCGTCGGGCCGCAGGGAATCGGCGCCTCGGACGGCGCGCGTCCGGTGGTCAGGCCGACGCGGGCGCGGTGGCGCGCGTCTGCTCCGGTGACACCTCGGTGTCCGGCGGTCGCCTGCCGACATCTGCGTTCATCACGCCAAAGCCCCCCGTTTTCTGACACGCCGACCAGCGATGTGGAAGACGACGCTCCCCATCGCCGAATCGATCTTCACAGAAATACCACCCCTGGGCCCGCCGATGGCGGGTGATCAACCAAAATCGGCCGCCAGTCGGTGTGAAACGCCCCGAACATGAGGATTGGTCAGATCGGCCGAGCGCCAGAATGGCTGAGACTGACCGGGTTCTCGCCCACGTGAAGCCGCAGGCCGACCGGCCGGTGTGACGGTCCTGCGGGCTGCTCGCGCCGGCTGCGGGCTGCGGGCTACGGCGAAGGTCGTCCGTCGGCGGCGGGTTCGTGGGTGATCAAGTCCCCCGGCTGGCACTGGAGGACCTCACAGATCCTCGACAGGGTCGAGAAGCGGATGGCCTTGGCCCGGTCGTTCTTGAGCACGGACAGGTTGACGACGGTGATGCCGACCTGCGCGGACAGCTCCGTCAGCGTCATGCCGCGCTCGGCGAGCAGGCGGTCGAGGTGGATCCGGATCCCGTGGAGTTCCTCTTCGGGCATCAGATGGTCCCTTCGAGGTCCTCTCGCATGCGCACGCCCTCGCGCATGATCTTCCCCATGATCACTGCGGCGAGGCCGGCGAGGACGAGCACCAGCGGTCCGGAGAGGGTCGGCCCGGAGCCCACGATGGGCGCCATGCTGTCGACGAGCCAGGACTGCGACCAGCCTGCTACGAGGCCGGTCACCAGTGTGCCCGCGGTGACGAACCAGCCGAGAGCGGAGAGCTGCCGCGACACCGGGTCGGTGAACGGCCCCTGCCGTACGACGGTCTTCAGCAGTCGGGAGAAGAGCAGCAATGCGAGGGTGCCGAAGAGCGGCCAGGGCAGTCGGTCCCCGAGGTCGGCGGCGCGCTGCCCCGCGGAGGGGCTGTGCTGGCACAGGCGCGTGGCGCTGGCGGCCGCCTCCACGCCGTTGCCGAGGTGCAGGTCGTCCGCCAGTGGCGCATTGGCCCAGAAGCCCGTCTGCACGCAGACCGCCCCGTCGTCGAGCACGTGCGTGACCCCCGTGCCGAGGAAGGTGAGCCCGCAGAGTACCGCCAGTGCAAAGGTCGCCGAGGCCAGCGTCCTCGTGAGTCGTGTGTCCACTACGTTCCTCCCCATCGATTTTCGATATGCTCAAGGTAGAGGAGCATATCGATATTCGACAAGTCCGCAGCTGTCGGTCTGGCTGGCGACGAAGGCGGCGGTCGATTGTCGTCAGAGTGACGAATAGTCGCTACGCTGGCCCCATGCGAGTAACTCTCACGCGTGCCAGCGTCGCCATGGGGGACGACGTGGACGCCCCTCACGAGTACGTCCGGCAGGCCGACGGCTCCGCCACGCTCGGCGAGTTCGTGCGACAGGTCGCGGTCTCGGGCTACTTCCCGCAGATGGCCTGCTGGGTGGTGTACGTCGGCCCGAGCGAGCCCCCGGCCGTCCCGGTCGCGATGCTGACGGCCCCGTGGGACGAGCCCCGCTTCCTGGAGGAGGCCGCGCGCCACCGCACCCTGGACTCGCTCGCGGACGACCACGGCGGGCTGAGCGTCTTCTTCGACTACCGGGCGACCGTGCCGCCGGAGGTGCTGTGGCAGCGGCTGCTCGGCCCGGGTGGCGGCCAGGCCTCCTGAGCGCCGGCCCTCACCCGATGCCGAAGGTGCGCCGCAGGCAGGTGGCCAGGCCCTCCGGGGTGGGTGGGTGGAACCGTCCGGCGAGGTAGCCGTCGGGGCGGATGAGGAACGCCTCGCCGGGGCGGGCCGCGTAGGCGTCGCGGAACTCGCCCCCGGCGTCCCGGGCGGTCGGCAGCCGCCACCGGGGTGCGGGTGCGTCCGGTGCGAGTACCGCGTAGACGTCCAGCAGCCCGTGGGCCGTGGAGAGGGCGGCCACCGCGCAGGTGGTCACGTGCTCGTCCGGGGTGGCGGCGTCGACGTGGAACAGCAGGGTGTGGCGCGGGCCGCGCAGCAGGTCGAACAGCCGGAACGGGTAGTTCGCGAGCGCCCGTTCCAGCCCCCGGCAGTCGGGCGCCCGCTCGCCGGGTGCGGGCGCGGCCACTCCGGCGGCCGGCTCGACGAGCGGGCTGTCCGGGTAGCCGACCAGCAACTGCGCCTCCCGTCGCAGGATCGCGTCCAGGTCCCCGGCGTCCGCGGGCACGCCGGCCCGCGCGTGCCGCACCGTCCGGCCCACGACCTCCTCGCCCACCGGGTGCCGTTCGGCGTGGTAGCTGTCCAGCAGGCCGTCCGCCCCGATGCCCCGGACGGCGAGCGCGAGTTTCCAGGCGAGGTTGAAGGCGTCCTGGATGCCGGTGTTCATGCCCTGCGCCCCGGTGGGCGGGTGGATGTGGGCGGCGTCGCCGGCCAGGAAGAGCCGCCCGGCGCAGTAGCGGTCCACCAGGCGGTGGCTGATCCGGAAGGTGGAGGACCAGCGCAGCGCCGAGGCGTGCACGGGCCGCCGGGGCGAGAGCCGGTCGAGCACGGCCTGGATGTGCCGCAGTTCGGGGGCCGCTCCGCCCTCCAGCCCGTGCTCCACACCGCGCCCGGAGGCGCCGCTCCCGGAGACACCGCTCCCGGAGCCGAAGCTCCCCGCGCCGCCGTCGCCGGCCAGCTCGTCCGGCACCATCATCGACATCCGGTACCGCCCCCGGCCGGGGAGCGGGATGCAGACCAGCAGGTCGTCGACCCGGCCGTCCCCGTCGTGATGGGTGGCGCGGATGCCGTAGCCGGCGGGGAGGTCCCAGTCGACCTCGACGTCGCCCAGCATGTAGTGCTCGGGGAAGGCGTCGCCCTCGAAGCGCAGGCCGGCGGCCTTGCGGACCAGGCTGTGCGCGCCGTCGCAGCCGACCGCGTAGCGCGCCCGGACCTCCTGCGGCCCGGCCGGCGCCGCCAGCACGGCCCGCACGCCGTCCCCGTCCTGTTCGACGGCGAGCAGCTCGGTACCGCGCTCGACGTGCGTGCCGTACCCGGCGAGGTGTTCGGTGAGCAGCCGCTCCGTCGTGTACTGGGGCAGCGCGGCGAAGGTGTACGGGATGTCGGGCGGCAGCGCGAGTTCGACCCGCGGACCAGGCTCCCCGTCGACGAAGAGGAGCTGGCCGCGCATCGGGACGGCCTCGTCGAGGGCCGCCCGGACCAGGCCCATGGCGTCCCACACCTCCATGGTGCGCGGCTGGACCCCGACGGCCTTGGCGTAGTGCTGCGGGGTGGCCAGCCGGTCCACGATCCGGCAGTCGACCCCGTGGCGCCGCAGCTCGGCGGCGGCCGTCAGCCCGACCGGGCCCGCACCCACCACCAGTACGTCGATCTCGTCCATGGCCGCTCCCGGGGGACGTTCCGATCGCCTCCCTCCAGGCTGCTCCCGATCGGCGGCGGTCCGCCACCGGGCCGAGGGAGACGGCGGGCGTCGCCCCGGGACCGGTTTCGGGGGGCAACCATTTCCAAACACTTGGCGACAATCCCGGTCAACTCATGACGGTCCGTCAAACAGCCTTCTACGCTTCGTGCGGCCTCAGTGGGTCGCGGAACCGCCACTGGGCCGATCGTTTCCCCGATGGTCTGACGAGTCTGGAGAATTCCCCCGTGAGAATAAGCCGTTCCCCGAGCCGCACCTGGACGGCCGTGGTCGCCACCGGCGCGGCCACGGCCGCGCTGTTGGTGCAGCCCGGCACCGCCTGGGCCGTCGCGCCCGCGCCCGTCGTGACGGCCACCGTCGCCGTGGTGCCCTACCCGGCGGGCGTCGCGCTCGCGCCGGACGGCGGCCGGGCGTACGTGACCAGCCAGAGCAGCGGCACCGTCACCGTGCTCGACGCCGTCACCGGTGCGGTGTCCGGCACCTTCACGGCCGGGTCCGGCTCGTACGCCGCCGCCTGGGCCCCGGACGGGCGGCACGCCTACCTGACCCACCACCTCGACGGCGCGGTGAGCGTGCTGGACACCGCGAGCAACACCGTGACGGCCACCGTCCCGGTCGGCGCCGAACCCTTCGGCGTCGCGGTCGCGCCCGACGGCGCCCACGCGTACGTCAGCAGCGCCGGCGCCTCGACGGTGAGCGTGCTGGACACCGCGAGCAACACCGTCACCGCGACCGTCCCGGTCGGCGCCGAACCGCACGGCGTGGCCGTCTCCCCGGACGGCGCGCACGTGTACGTGGCCGCCTCGGGTGCCCAGACGGTGGACGTCATCGACACCGCGAGCAACACGGTGAGCGCCAGCGTCCCCGTCGGCCACGGCGTCTTCGGCCTGGCCCTGAATTCCGACGGCACCCGCCTGTGGACGGCCAACGGGGGCGACGACACCGTCAGCGTGCTGGACACGGCGGGCCACACCGTCGTGGGCACGGTGACGGTGGGCGCCAACCCGTTCTCGGTCGCGCTCTCGCCCGACGGGAAGTCCGCGTACGCCTCGAACTACACGGACGGCACCCTGAGCGCGATCGCCACCGCGGACCGCACGGTCACCGCGACGGTGCCGGTCGGCACGAACCCGTACGCGCTCGCGCTCACCCCGGACGGGCGGCGCGGCTACCTCGCCGACTTCGCCTCGGGCGCCGTGACGGTGCTGGGCTTCCCACTGCCGGTGCCGGTGGTCACCGGGGTCAGCCCGGCGTCCGGCCCGCAGGCGGGCGGGACGACGGTCACCGTCACCGGTAGCGACCTGGCCGGGGCGACGGCCGTGAGCTTCGGCGCCGCCGGGAACGCCACCGCCTTCTCCTGCACGGAGACCAGTTGCACCGCCACCACGCCGGCCGCCTCCGCCGGCGGGGCCGTCGACGTCCGGGTCACCACGGCCGGCGGCACCAGCGCCGTCGTCCCGGCCGGGCGCTTCACCTACGTCGCGCCCACCGCCGACCTCGCGGTGTCGCTCGGCGCCAACCCGGTCGGCGGCCTGCTCTCCGGGCGGGTCGACTACACCCTCACCGTGACCAACCAGGGCCCCGAAGCGGTGACCTCGGCGACCGTCACCGCCGATCTGCCCGCCGGCTTCACCACCTCCTCCACCGACTGCACCGTCGCGGCCGGCAAGCTGACCTGCACGATCGCCGGTCCGCTGGCGAAGGGGGCGAGCGTCACCCGGCACCTGACGGTCCACGTGGGTCTGCTCAACCTCGGTCGGACCTTCACCGTCACCGCCGCCCGCACCGCGAGCGCGCCCACCGACCCGGTGGCGGCCAACGACCGTGCGTCGCGCACCTGCTCGGCCACCCTGGCGCTGCTGATCAGCTGCAGCTGATCACCTGAGCCCGCGGCTGCGCCCCGCCGTGCGAACGGCGGGGCGCAGCCGCTCCGCAGGGGGACCGGCCCGCTGCCGCGCGGCAGCCGCGTGCTCAGCCGGCGGCGGCGCCGAACCACCGGGCCAGCCGGTCGAGCAACTCCTGCTGATCGTCACCGACCCACGCCACATGGCCGTCCGGCCGCAGCAGCACCGCGGGCACGTCCAGCTCCTCGCTCATGTCGACGACGTGGTTGACCCGGTCCGCCCAGCCCGCCACCGAGAGCCGGCCGGTCCGGTCGAGCAACAGGCCGCGGCCGGTGTGCATCAGCTCGTAGAGGCGGCCCTGCTTCAGCCGCACGTCCCGCAGTCGCCGGCCGAGCAGGTCGTGACCCTCGCCGAGGTCGTAGCGGACGTCGACCGCGGTGATCATCCCGGTCACGTAGCGGTTCACGTCCTCGAAGTCCATCAGCTTCGACAGCAGCCCGCGCAGGGCGATCGCGCCCGGCTCGGTCCCCATCAGCGTGATCTGCGCGCGGGTGTTGTCCAGCACGGCGGCGCCGACCGGGTGCCGTTCGGCGTGGTAGCTGTCCAGCAGCCCCTCCGGAGCCCGGCCCTCGACCGTGGCGGCGAGCTTCCAGCCGAGGTTGAACGCGTCCTGGATGCCGAGGTTGAGGCCCTGGCCGCCGGTCGGCGGGTGGATGTGGGCCGCGTCGCCGGCCAGCAGCACCCGGTCGACCCGGTAGCGTTCGGCCTGCCGGGTGGCGTTGCCGAACCGGGACAGCCAGCGCGGCGAGTGCACGCCGAAGTCGGTGCCCGCGTGGGCCCGCAGCTGCTCCCGGAAGTCGTCGAGGGTCGGCGCGGCCGCCCGGTCCTCGGCCGCTCCGTCGGCGGGCACGACGATGCGGTACACGCCCTTGTTCCCGTCGATGTCGGGGACGGCGCCGAACCGCAGCTGGGTCCTGCGGACCTCCTCGACGACGGCGGCGATCGTCGCGGGATCCGCGGTCGCCTCCATGTCGCCCAGCAGGGTCTCGACGGTGGAGGGCTCACCGGGGAAGCCGACGCCGAGCAGCTTGCGCACCGCGCTGCGGCCGCCGTCGCACCCGACGAGGTAGCGCGAGCGCAGCTGCGTGCCGTCCGCCAGGGCGACGGTCACCCCGTCCTCGTCCTGGCTCAGCCCGACCACCTCGCAGCCGCGCCGGATCTCGGCACCGAGCTCCAGCGCGCGCTCGTCGAGCAGCCGCTCGGTGACCTGCTGCGGGACGGTGAGGCCGTACGGGTGAGCGGTGTCCAGGGTGTCCGGCCACGGCTTGTGGATGCCGCCGAAGAAACCGCCGACCTGGAACGTGTCGCTGACCGCGAGGAACCGCTCCAGCAGCCCGCGCTGGTCCATCATCTCGACGCTGCGCGCGTGCAGGCCGCGGCCGCGGGACTGCCTGCTCGGCTCCGCCGACCTCTCCAGCACGACCACGTGCACTCCGGCCAGCCGCAACTCGCAGGCCAGCATCAGGCCGGTCGGTCCGCTGCCGACCACGATCACGTCAATCATCTGAACGCCCATCAACGAGATTTGGATTTCGGCCGGCCGTTCCGCGCGGTCGGGCGGTGCGCCCACCTGGAGCGCCGCACCCGCGGCGGTGCCTCCGCGCGCCGCCCGTCACGTCGGCGGTGCCGCGGCCCTGCGGTACCGATCGGACGACAAACGGATACGTACCTCGTGAATCCGTCATTTCCGCAGGTTCCGGCCTTTGGTCGACCATTTTGCGCCGGTACCGGGGCCTTGCCGCAAGGCCCCCCTCGGGCTATATCTTGATAGTGGCAAGGAGTGGGTAGACCTCCTTGCCTTTGTCGTTTGTCGGACTTTGTTCGCTTGTCCGGCTACCTGTCGGGTTGCTTGTCCGGCCGCCTGCCCGACTGCTTGTCGTCCGCGGTGGTCGGAGCCGATTCGGAGCCTCCGTGATCCGCCGGGTGTGACGCCGTGGGCCGTGCTGGACGAAACGTCCAGCCTGGACGTACAGTCCAAATATGACCACAGCGACCCCCGACCCGCGCGTCCGGACCTGGGCGCCCGTCTGCCAGGCGGTGGCACTGTTGCTCGGCCCGTACGCCGAAGTGGTGCTGCACGACGCCGTCCGGGACGAAGTGCTCGCCGTCTGGAACCCGATGAGCGGCCGCGCCCCCGGTGACCCGTCCCTGCTCGGCGAGCTGGACGAACTCGACCCGGCCCTGCCCGACGTCTACGGGTCCGACGTCTTCGGGCCCTACGAGAAGCTGCTGCCCGACGGCCGCCGGCTCTCCTCGGTCAGCGCCGTCCTGCGCGACGACGCCGGCCGACCCTGGGCGGTGCTCTGCGTCAACTTCGACCGCGGACCGCTGGAGCACGCCGCCACCCTGCTGGCCGGCTTCGCCGCCCCCACCGCGTCCCGCCCCGCGCCGCTCTTCGAGCGCGACTGGACGGAGCGGATGAACGACGTCATCGGCGGCTACGTCCGCGCCCACGGCCGACCGCCGGAGCGGCTCGGCCGCGAGGACCGGCTCGCGGTCCTGCGCGAACTCGACCGGGCCGGGGTGTTCGCGGTGCGCCGGGCCGTGCCGGCCGTCGCGACGGCGCTCAAGGTGTCGCGCTCCACCGTCTACACCCTGCTCGCCGAGGCCAGGGCCGAGCCCGGGCCGGCGACCGAGGCAGGGAACGCCGAAGCACAGGGCACCGAACCACGGAACGCCGAGGCGCGGGACGTCGAAGCGCCGAGCCCCACCGCACCACAGAGGAACCCGAGGAACCAGAGATGACCACGCTCCCCGACTTCCGGCTGGAGACCTACTTCTCCCGCTGGGAGTTCACCGCCCGCCACCACCTCACCGCCTCCGACGCGCAGACCATGACGATGTCCGAACTGCTCGCACTGGCGGGCCCCGAGGAGCGGCAGGCCTGGGACACCCTCGCCCTCGGCTACACCGAGACCTTCGGCGACCCGGCCCTGCGCCACGCCATTGCCGAGGTGTACGAGCACGTCGAGGCCGACGACGTGATCTGCTTCGGCGGCGCCCAGGAGGCGCTCAACCTCGCCATGCAGGTGCTGCTCGGCCCCGACGACCACGCCGTCGTGCTGACCCCCAACTACCAGTCCGCCGAGACCATTCCGCTCTCCCTCTGCGAGGTCACCGGCGTCGCTCTGGACGCCGGGCGCGGCTGGGCGCTGGACCTCGACGAGCTGACCGCCGCGCTGCGCCCCAACACCCGGGTGGTCTCCGTCAACTTCCCCAACAACCCGACCGGCAAGGTCATCGGGGCCGACGACTTCGCCCGCCTGGCCGAACTCTGCGACGAGCGCGGCATCCGGCTCTTCAGCGACGAGGTCTACCGCGGCCTGGAGCGCGACCCGGCCCGTACCCTGCCGCAGGCCGCGGACCTCTCCGAGCGGGCCCTCTCGCTCAACGTCACCTCCAAGTCGCTCGGCCTGCCCGGCCTGCGGATCGGCTGGATCGCCTGCCGCGACCGGGAGTTGCGCTCCCGCCTGGAGCGCGCCAAGCACTACACCACGATCTGCAACTCGGCCCCCAGCGAGATCCTGGCCCGGATCGCGATCCGCAACCGCGAGCGGATCCTGGCCCGCAACCGCGCGATCATCGATGCCAACCTGCCGCTCTTCGACGCCTTCTTCGCCGCGCACGCCGACCACTTCGACTGGCAGACCCCGGACGGCGGCTGCGTGGCCTACCCGCGCTACCTCGGGGCGGACGGCGTCGAGGCGTTCTGCACCGGGCTGGTCGAGGAGGCCGGCGTCCTCCTCCTGCCGGCGAGCATCTACCGCTCCGAACTCACCGCCACCCCGGCCGACCGGTTCCGGATCGGCATCGGCCGCCGCGACCCGGCCCCGGCCCTGGACGCCCTCGCCGGGTGGCTGAAGGGGCGCCGGTGACGGCTGCTGCCCGCCCCGGCCGCCGTCGCGGCCCGGCGATCAGCCCTGCCGGGCGCCCTTGGCCCGGTACTTGAGGCCGAGCAGCGCGCCGGAGAGCCCGTGCGGCACCAGCCAGGAGACGTCCTCCCGGTCCACCGCGTCGAAGCGGTACTTGTAGGGCTCGGTGCCGCGCAGGAAGTCGAAGGTGGTGAGGCCCTGCCCGGCGGCCGCCCGGACGGCCTCGGCGATCACGGCCGTGCCGAGCCGCAGCGGCGCCCAGGTCTGCTCCCAGCCGATCTGGTAGTAGGCGAAGGTGTCCCGCCAGCGGAACCCGTAGAGGACGCCGACCACCTCCTCGGCCCGTTCGGCGACCAGGAAGGCGGGGCCCTCGCCGCGACCGGTGGCGGCCGAGCGCTCGATCAGCCGTACGTGCAGCGGCGCGCGGGCCGCGTCGAAGCTGGTCGGCAGGCCGAGCGCGGCCCGGCGCAGCCGGTGCAGTCGGAGAACGGTGTGCAACAGGCCGAACCGCTCGGCGAGTTCGCCGTCCCCGACGGCCGGCGCGACCCAGCGGAAGGTGATCCCCTCGGCGGCGAGCTTGCGGCCGTAGCGGCGCAGGTCGGCGCGGAACTGGCGGGAGCCGAGTGCGTCCGGGCCCGCGGTGAGGTCGACGCGCGGGCACGGGGTGCGGTCGACCTCCACCGCGCCGGCCGGCAGCAGCGGGCCCTGGCCGGGGTCGAGATCGGTGAACAGCAGCGTCGCCCGCCGGGCGCGGCGCGCCAGCCAGGCGGCGACCTCGGCGCGTCGTTCGGGTGCGGCGGTGACGCCGCAGTGGTCGGCGGCGCCGGGGCCGGAGCCGAGCACCGTCAGACAGGGGACGCTCAGCGGCGCGCGCGGATGCAGCCGTCGCCGGGTGCGCAGCAGCGGGACGACGGCGCTCACCCGGCCGTCCGGGTCGCGCCAGACCGTGACCTCGCCGGCGCCCTGTTTCGCGCCGAGCGTCTCCCACCAGGAGAGCGCCCACTCCGGTGTGGTGAACCACGACCCGCCCGGATCGGCGGCGGCCAGCTCCCGCCAGCCGTCCAGCACCTCCGCCGGCAGCGCGGCCGTCCGGTACCGGACCGGGCCGGCCGCCCGGACGGTCGCCCCGGTGGCCGCCATGTCCGTTCCCGGCGTGTCCGTGCTCGCCGTCCCGCTCTCCGTCGTCCCCAACGTCCCGCCCCCCACGTGTCGTTCAGGCGCCGCCGCGCAGTCGGTGCACGGCCGGATGAAGCCCGGAGAGAATTGTGTCGAACCTGTCCCGGCTGGTGGTGGAGTTCACCCGAAGACGGCTGATCCGCAGCGGGCGTCTGGGCAGCAGCCGGTCGTGCCGGTGGTCGAACAGGAAGCCGACCCGGTAGCCGAGCCGGCGCAGCACGTTCTCGGCGCGCTGGTCGACGTTGCCGTTGGGGTAGGCGAAGGCGGTGGGCTCCTCGCCGTCGAGCCAACCGGTGAGCGCGTGATGGGCGCTGCTGATCTCGTCCCGCAGGGTGGCGTCGTCGCAGTGGTCGAGGCAGGGGTGACCGGCGGTGTGGTTGCCGATCGCCACGCCGGAGCGGTGCAGTGTCAGCAGGTCGTGCCGGGTGAGCTGGTCCTGCCGTGGTGCGCGGGTGCGGGCGCTCTCGCGCAGCTCGGCGAGGGCGGTGCGGCGGTCGCTGTCGGGCAGGGTCTTCAGCCGGCGCACCACCGCGCCGGGAGCGCAGCCGGCCAGGCTGCGCGCGCTGCCGCCGCAGGAGGCCAGGTGGGCGGCCTCGGACCACCAGAACGGCCGGTCGCTGTCGATGAGTTCGGTGACCACGAAGGCGGCCGCCGGGATCCGGAGCCGGGTGAGCACGGGCAGGCCCTCGGTGAGCACGCTGCGGTCGCCGTCGTCGAAGGTGACCAGCACGCTGCGGGCCGGCAGCGGACGCCCGGAGCGGACGGCCTGCTCGACCCGGGCCAGGGAGACCGGGCGGGCGATCCGGACCAGACGGGCCATCTGGAGCGCGAAGGTCCGCGGGTCGTCCACGCCGTGGTAGGCGAGGACGGCGAGGCGGCGGGTGGCGGCGAGCCGGAACAGCGGCTGGATGGGGGAGTTGCGCAGCACCGTGTCGACGCTGCTCCGGCGACCGGCGAGCCGGCCGCCCGGTGGGGCCCCGGCCCCGGCGCGGGCCTCGCCGGGCGGGTCTGCCGCCCTGACCGACGGGCCCGCGGCCTCGATGGTCGGGCCTGCCGCCCTGGTGGTCGGGCCGTCGCCGGCCCCGGTCGAACGCGTGGTCCCCTCGGGCATCGACACGCTCCCCCTTCCTCCCCGTGAGCACTGCCACGAGCACTCCCGTCGGCACTGCGGCGGCGGGAGTCGGGCACGGCACGCGGGCAGGATCCGCCGCTCGGCGCACGCCTGCCGGGTGGGCGGCCCGCCCCGCTCCCCGAATTGCCAAGATAGTGCAAAATCCCATGCTCCGAGGAGGGTTGCGCACGGCGGGCAGGTTTCCGGGGGAGGTTGGCGCATTGTCGGCGCGCGCTTGGCCTGAGTGCGGGCTGGGAGCTTCCTGAGTGGCCGCTGGTGGTGCGGGGGAGTGCTCGGCGGGCCGGCCCGGGTGAGGCGGGCGGGCCCGGGTGAGGCGGGCGGTCGCGCACGGGGTACGGGTGCGCGCGGGGTGCGGGTGCGTTGTGCGCGAGGGTGGGTCGGCCGCCGGTTGCGGACCCGGCGGCCGACCCCGGAGGGGGCCCGACGGCCCCGGCTCGTGGATCCCCGGCCTGCCCCGCCGTGTCGCGGGGCCCTTCGGGGACTCGCTGGTTCTTCGGTGGATCAGAAGGGGCCGGTGCAGGTGGTGACGTGCTGCGAGGCCTCCAGGGCCGGGCCGCCGACCGCGCAGATCATCCGGAGGTCCTTGGTGACCACGCGCGGCGTGACGGCCTTGGCGAAGCCGTTGGTGACGGTGGTCGCGGAGGCGACGGTGACCCACGGGCTGCCCCAGGCCCGCTGCGTCCTGACCTCGACCTGAACCAGCGTCAGCTGGGCGGGGGAGGAGGGCGACACCTGCGCCACTCCGACGATTCCTCCGCCGTCCTTCTCCAGCCAGGCACAGGGGTGGTCGACCACGGCGGTACACGCCGCGGCACCGGTACCTTCCGTCGTCGTCGCCGCCGAGGCCGGGGTGGCCATCGACGCCGTGATCCCTGCCACCGCGACCATCAGGGCTGCGATCCGAGCGCGCATGATATGAACCTCCTTGGAAATCAAGGGAATCTCACTCCGTGGGATGAGTCTTGCACATTTCATGGGCATGCCACATGTGCGCTGCGTCACACTCAAGGTGACGGTTCAACTACGTACCGCAACCGGCGGCCCGGACTCCGGTCGTGCGCCCCGGGGGCTCCGGTGTGCGTGGGTGCCGACGGCCCGGCTGCGCCGCCCGCCTCGCCCGCTCGGCCCGCGTGGCGCGGCGCCGGTTCCGGATTGGGGGTCTTGGAGTGTCAAGTCCGGTTCGGGACACCATGGTTGGCGCCGTCGTCCAGGGTGCCGTCCGCACCGGGGCCCCGTTCACTCGTACGGGTGGCGGACCGGCGCGAAGCCGTTCGGACGGCTACGATCGACGCGACCTACGGAGGTGGCCTGCATGGACACGGTCATCGTGCAACTGCCCGAACCCCGCCCCCAAGCCCGGCCCGGTGGGCGGCCCGCACCGATCGGCGGACGGCCCGGGCCGTCCGGTGGGCGCTCCGCGCCGCCCGGCCGGCCGGCGCTGCTCCACCTGGGCCCGGGCGAGGTCGCCCAGTTCGGGCGCGGCGAGCCCGGTCGGCCGCTCGCCATCCCCCTCGCCGACCAGGGCGTCTCGCGCCGCGCCGGCGAGATCACCGCCGCCGAGGACTACTGGCGGCTCTCCAACTTCAGCGTCTCCGCGACGTACGTGGTGGAGAACCTCGAAGGAGCCGGCGAGCACGTCAAGGTGGCCCCCGGCCGGCTGGGCGCGCCGGTGCCTTTCGAGTTCTCCCGAGTCCTCCTGCCGGCCCTCGGCGAACCGGCCGCGTTCAAGGTCTTCGCACCCCAACACGCCTATCTGGAGGGCGAAACGGTGGTCGACGAGGGCGAGCTGACGGTCAGTCCTTTCGCCCTCGACCCGACCTCCAAGTACTTCCTCGTTCTGCTCGCCCTCTGCGAGCCCCGGCTGCGCTCGCCGTCCGCCGCCGCCGTCCCCGGCGTCACCGACGTGCTGGCCCGGCTGCGCGCCCTGCCCTCCTGCCAGGGGCTTACCCGATCAGCCGTCAACTACCACATCGACTATCTGGTGGCCACCAAACTGCGTCTGCGCGAGGCGCCCGAGGAGATCGCGGACGATGCGGCCCGGAGCGGCGGCAAGCGGGAGGAACTCGTGGCCCTGGCCCTGAGGTTCGACCTCGTACGGGAGGAGCACCTGGCCCTGCTCCCGCCCCGGCGGGTCGGCTGACCCCGTCGTGCCGTCGCCCGCCCGGCCCGGTGGCCGGGGACCAGCCCGGTCCGGTGAACCGCCCTTCGACGTGCCGCCCGGCTACGCCGTCGCCGGGTACCGCGTCGGCGAGCCGATCGGCGCCGGAGCCTGGGGCAGCGTCTATGCCGCCCACCGGCCGGGCGGGCCGGCGGACCTCGCGGTCAAGTTCCTCTGCCCGGCCCGGCTCAGCCCCGGCCAGCGCCGCACCATGGCGCAGATCGCGCGCAGCGAGATGCGGTTCAGCCGCCGCGCGGACCACCCGAACCTGATCCGCACGCTCGCCGTCGTCACCGTCGACGACCCCGCGCACCCGCGGCTCGACGGCGCCCTGGCCCTGGTGATGGAACGCGCCGCCGGCAGCCTCCAGGACGTCCTCGCCGCCGCCCGGCCGCACACCCCCGTCCCCGACGCCGAACGGATCCTCGCCGGGGTCTGCGCCGGGCTCGCCCACATGCACGCCGCGGGCTGGGTGCACGGCGACCTCAAGCCCGGCAACATCCTGCTGATGCCGGACGGCACCGCCAAACTCGCCGACTTCGGCCTCACCGCCGAACTGGAGGGCACCCACGCCTACGGCCCGCCGCTCGGCTCGCCCGACCACGTCCCGCCCGAGTGGTGGTCCCAGCGCACCGGTGCCCGCGGCGTCGCGGTGCGGCCGAGCGCCGACATCTGGGCCTTCGGCGTCGTCGCCCACCAGCTGCTCACCGGCGGGCTGCACCCCTTCCTCGGCGCCACCGCCCGCGCCCGCTCGCTCGCCGCGCAGGCCTACGCGCGCGGCGCGGCCCCGCTGCGGCTGGACGACGCGCTGCCCGCCTGCCGACGCCCGGCCGTCGCGGCCTGCCTGGCCGCGGACCGCGCGGAGCGGGCCCGGGTGGACCTCGCCGCCCTGCGGGCCGAGCTGCTGGCCGCGGCGGCGCAGCGGCCCGGGGCCGGTGGCGCGCTGGCGGTGCCCGGGGCGGCCGGGGCGCGGCGCCCGGGTCGTCGGCCCGGGCTGCTGACGGGAGCCGGTCTGGTCTCGGTGGCCGCCGCCGCGCTGCTCCTCAGCGGTGGCCCGGAGCCGACCGGACCGGTCCCGGGCGGATCGCTGTCGGGCGGATCACTGTCGGGCGGGCCGGCGCCGACGGGGCCGGCCTCCAGCGGCCCCGCCCGGGCGCACCCGGCGCCGACCGCCGCCGGTGCCGCCCCGGCCAGCCCGGCCGTGCGGGCCGGTGCGATCCCGGCCGGCGCCGACGTCCCCGCCGCGCTGCGCGGCCCGATCGAGGACGCCGCCCGTCGCTGCCCCGAACCCGAGATCACCCCGGTCCTGCTGGCGGCCATGCTCAAGGCGGAGAGCGGCTTCGACCCGCAGGCCGCCCGGCCGGAGACCGGCGAGTACGGCGTCGCGATGTGGACGCCCACCGTCTTCAACGCCTGGGCGCAGGACGGCGACCACGACGGCGTCAAGGACTACATGGAGCCCGCCGACGCGATCGCCTCGATGGGCAACTACGTCTGCTGGCTCGACCAGCAGCTCAAGCGCCGCGGCTACACCGGCGACCTGCCGGCCCTGGTCACCGCCGGCTACCGGACCAGCGACAAGACCGTCGCCGACGCGGGCGGCGTCCCCGACCGGGTGAAGCCGCACGTCGCGAAGGTGCTCGGGTACCTCGCGGAGTACGGGGGCTGAACGCCCCGGCGCGGGCCGGCCGCGACATGACCTCGGCCACATCCGTGCCACCCCACCGGCGGCGTCGCCCGGCTACCGGGGCCCCGGAATGCGATGCTCGGCCGCATGATCACGAAGCTCCGCGCGGCCACCACGCAGTGGACCGTCGTCGTCCCGGTGGTGTCGTTCGTCGTCCTTGTCCTCACCTGGCACCGCGACCTGCCCGGCTGGGTGGTGGGCCTGATGGCCTGCTTCCTGGCCGGTGCGGTGCTCGCCGCGGTGCACCACGCCGAGGTGGTGGCGCACCGGGTGGGGGAGCCGTACGGCTCGCTGGTGCTGGCGGTCGCGGTGACCGTCATCGAGGTGGCGCTGATCGTGACCCTGATGGCGGACGGCGGGGACAAGGCCGCCACGCTGGCCCGGGACACCGTCTTCGCCGCCGTGATGATCACCTGCAACGGCATCCTCGGCCTCTCCATCCTGGTGGCCGCGATCAAGTACCGGGTGGCGGTGTTCAACGCGGAGGGCACGGGCGCGGCGCTGGCCACCATCGGCACCCTCGCCACGCTCAGCCTGGTGCTGCCGACCTTCACCACCAGCTCCCCGGGCCCCGTGTTCGCACCCGCCCAGCTGGCCTTCGCGGCCGCCGCCTCGCTGCTGCTGTACGGGCTGTTCGTGGCCACCCTGACCTTCCGCCACCGCGACTACTTCCTGCCCGTCACCCCCGAGGGCACGGTGCTCGACGAGGAGGACCACGCCGATCCGCCGAGCCTGCGGACGACCAGGGTCAGCCTCGGGCTGCTCGCGGTGGCGCTGATCTCGGTGGTGGGCCTGGCCAAGGGCGTCTCGCCGACCATCGAGTCCGCCGTCTACTCGGCCGGGCTGCCGTCCTCGGTGGTGGGCGTGGTGATCGCGCTGCTGGTGCTGGCGCCGGAGACCATCGCGGCGCTGCGCTCGGCCCTGCGCAACCGGGTGCAGACCAGTCTCAACCTGGCGCTCGGCTCGGCGCTGGCGAGCATCGGCCTGACCATCCCGGCCGTCGCGGTGGCCTCCGCCTGGCTCCCGGGGCCGCTGGAGCTGGGCCTCGGGCCGACCCACCTGGTGCTGCTCGTGCTGACGATCGCGGTCGGCACGCTGACCGTCATCCCGCGCCGCGCGACACCGCTGCAGGGCGCCGTGCACCTCTCGGTGCTGGCGGCGTACGTGGTGCTCGCGATCAATCCCTGAGCACTCCCTGAGCACTTCCCGGGCACCTCCGGATCACTCCCCGAGTGATCGGGTGCGCGGCAACGGGCGGGCCGGCGACCACGAGGTCGCCGGCCCGCCGTCTGCCGTCTGCCGTCGGCCCGCCGCCTCCGCCCCCCGGCCGACCCGCCGCCCGGGCCCGGCAGTCGGGATGCGAGGATGGCCCCCGACCGCCCCCGACGGCGGACCTCCGCCGACCGGCCGCCCCCTCACCCCAGGGCGGCCCGACTGGGCACACGGCGACGAGGTCCGCGCTCCGTACCCCGGCAGCCATTTCCGGCGCGGCGTCTCCCTGCCTGCTCACCCTCACCTGCGAAGAAGACGCATCGCGATGCACTGCACCCGTACCCCCGTACCCACCCCCACCCCCACGGCCGCCTCCCCGGCCACCCCCTCCCGCACCCGCAGCCGGTCGCCGCTGCGGGCGGCCGCGCTCGGCGCGGGCGGGCTGCTGCTCTCCGGCTGCGGCAGCGCCCCCGTCCCGCCGCCCGGCAGCCAGCAGGACCTCCGCGCCCGCCTCCCCAAGGCGGTCCGGGACGCCGGTGTGCTCCGGATCGGCTCCTACCTCAACTACCCGCCGGTCGATTTCAAGGATCCGACCGGCGGGCCCGCCGGGCTGGACCCGGAGCTCGCCAAGGCGGTCGGCTCCTACCTCGGCCTGCGCGTCGAGTTCGTCGACATGCCGTTCGAGAAGCTGATCCCGGCCGTCCAGGCCAAGCAGCTCGACCTGGCGATGTCGGCCGTCATCGACACCAAGCAGCGTCAGCTCGGCGCCGCCGACGACGGGCACCAGGCCGACGCGGGCGTGGACTTCGTCGACTACTTCGCCACCGGCACCTCGATGGTGGTCAAGGCCGGGAACCAGCTGAACCTCAGCACCCTGGACAGCCTCTGCGGCCGTACCGTCGCCGTCCAGCGCGGCACCGTCCAGGACGAACTGGCCGGCCGGCAGACCGCGGCCTGCCTGCGGATCGGCAAGCAGCTGCAGATCCACCGCTTCGACACCGACGAGCAGGCGCTCGCCGAGGTGGCCGCCGGCACCGCGGTCGCCGATCTGAACGACTACCCGGTGGCCCAGTACAACACCACCCAGCCGGGCCGGGCCGGGGTGTTCCAGCTGGCCAACACGCACTTCCTGCAGTCCGGCCCGTACGGCATCACCGTCGCCAAGGACAACACCGCCCTGCGGGACGCCGTCGCCAAGGCGCTGGACCAGGTGATCCGCGGCGGTGAGTACGACAAGATCCTCGACAAGTGGAACGTCCGCTACGGCGCGGTATCCAGTGCGGTGGTCAACGGCGGCCTCTGACGGAGGGGCGCCGACCCCGCCCCGATGGCCGGGAACGACCGGTGATCGGGGCGGGGCCCGCGTGTCGGGGCGCGGCACGGCGGCCGCTGTCCCTATCGTCTGAGACCGCTGAGTCCGCAGCCGATCAGACCCGTGGGAGTGCGAGATGCCAGGCCCAGAGCAGCAGTTGTCCGCCGACGGTGCCCCCGCCCGCCCGGAGGACGGTGCCGACGTGATCGTGGTCGGTGCCGGCCCGGCGGGCTCCACCGCCGCCTACCACCTCGCGCGGACCGGGCTCGACGTGCTGCTGCTGGAGAAGTCGGCCTTCCCCCGGGAGAAGGTCTGCGGCGACGGTCTGACACCACGCGCCACCAAGCAGTTGGTCGACCTCGGCATCGACGTCTCCGAGGAGGCCGGCTGGCTGCACAACCGGGGGCTGCGGCTGATCTCCGGACGGCGCACGCTGGAGCTGGACTGGCCGCAACTGTCGGCGTTCCCGTCGTTCGGACTGGTCCGGCGGCGCGCGGACTTCGACGAGCTGCTCGCCCGCCGGGCCGCCTCGGCGGGCGCCCGGCTGATCGAACGGGCCAATGTGGCGGGCCCGTTGGTCGACGAGCGGTCCGGCCGGATCATCGGCGTGACGGCCCGCCTGGGGGAGGACCGGCGGCCCGTCGACTACCGTGCGCCGCTGGTCGTCGCCGCCGACGGCAACTCCACCCGGCTCTCCCTCGCGATGAAGCGCTACCGCCGCACCGACCGCGCGATGGGCGTCGCCTACCGGACGTACTTCACCACCCCGCGGCACCAGGACCGCTACCTGGAGGCCTGGCTCGACCTGCGCGACCCCAAGGACCCGGCGCGGCGCCTGCTGCCCGGCTACGCCTGGGTGTTCGGGATGGGCGACGGCACCGCCAACGTCGGCCTCGGCGTCCTGGACACCGCCGCGGTGGCCGGCGAGCTCGACTGGCGGGACCTCCTGCGGCGCTGGTGCGCCGCCCTGCCGCCCGAGTACGGCTTCACCTCCGAGGGCGTCACCGAACCCGTCCGCGGCTCCGCCCTCCCGATGGGGCTCAATCGCCAACCCCACTACGCCGACGGCCTGTTGCTGGTCGGCGACGCGGGCGGGACGGTCAGCCCGGCGACCGGCGAGGGCATCGCGTACGCGATGGAGTCCGGGCGCTACGCCGCCGAGACGGTCGTCCAGGCGCTGGCCCGGCGCACCGACCGCGGCCGCGAACTCGCGCTGCGCGGCTACCCGCAGGCGCTGCGCTCCGCCTACGACGGCTACTTCGCGCTCGGCCGGCTCGTGGCCGACGTGCTGGGCCGCCCCAGGCTGCTCGGCGCCGCCGGTGCGCTCGGGCTCGGCCATCCGGCCCTGCTGAAGGTGGCCTTCCGGCTGATGGTCAACCTCACCGAGCCGAACTCCCGCGACGCCCTCGACCGGGTGGTGACCGCCCTCGGCAAGCTGGCCCCCAGCAACCGGTGAGGCCGCCCGGGCGGCGCGGGGCCGGTGCGGGTCGGCGCGGGGTCGGTGCGGCGTCGGCGTGGGGGCGCGACCCTCCATCGTGCACGCCCCCGAGGCCGCCCGGGCGCCGGTTGGCCGAATCCGCGGAAACGGGCGCTGTCGTGCACCGTTCCGGTTGACGAAGGGTCAGGTGATCCGCTTGCCTAGGTGTCGACCTGGACACGGAGGGTGACGAATCACGCTCCGGTCCGCTCTGACGCCGATACGACGGAGACATTGTGCGCCTTCGCCTTCGCCTGTTCCTCGCGCCGCTCGCCGCGGTCGCGGCCCTGCTCGCCCCGGCCGTCCCGGCGTCCGCCGCCGACGCGGCCGCCGCCACCCCGTCCGACGCGTGCTCGGAGGCCGATTACCACGGCGACCCCCGCCTCGGCCCCGCGGACCTGCCGCGCACCGGCCCGGTCGGCCGCGAGCTGATCGGCTACAAGCGCACCGGCGGCCTCTCCGAGGACAAGTTCCTCGCCACCTACTACAGCCCCACCGCGAACAACGGCGGCCCGGGCTGGATCTACCCGCCGGCCAACGGATACGTCACCCTGCCGGACGGCACCCCGGTCGAGTTCGAGATCACCCTGTACCCGAACCAGAACATCGACCGCTACGGCGGCGAGTACGGCTCCTTCCTCGCCCCCGAGGGCCTGCCCTACGCCAGCCGCTCGATCCCGCCGCAGAGCCTCGACAGCACCCCGGCGCCGAGCTGCAACTACCACGACTACAAGGTGCTGAAGCCGTTCAAGGTGCACGCCGGCCCGATCGCGCCGTGGTTCGGCCAGCCCGGCTACGGCCTCCAGTACCAGCTCGACGCCGCGCTCGTCCCGAACGGGCCGGCCCGGCTGAACGTGCTGTGGCTCGTCGACAACGGGTACCTCGCCCGGATCTGACGCCCGCCGGACGCGGCGGGGCGGGGGGGTGCGCCCCCCGCCCCCCACCCCGCCCCCCCCCCCCCCCCCGCCGCCCCCCCCCCCCCCCCGGTGCCC
>NZ_JBHVWC010000024.1:109967-120792 GCF_042882445.1 Kitasatospora sp. NPDC058218
ACAACAAGCAGTCGTTCGAGCTCTCGGTGGTGCAGACCGCCCGGAGCTGAACCGGGCCGGCCCGGGCCGTACCGTGGTGGGGGCGGTAGGCCCAGCCCGGTACGGGCCGGGGGTGTCCGCCCCCGGCCCGCCACGCCGCCCTCCGCCCCGCCGCCTCCGCCCCGCCTTCGCCGCGGTTCCGCAGGTGGGGGCGGTCGCCGGCGGGTAAATTCGCTGGCGAGCGCGCCGGGAACGGGATAGGAAGACCGGATGAGTACCGAGAAGACCACCCCCGACCAGCGGGCCTTCACCCCCGTCACGCTCGACCTGGGCGACGTCCTGCTCCGCCCCTGGGGCCGGCTGACCGAGCTCCGGGGCGGTCCGGTCGCCGGCCTGCTCGCGGCCGCCGCCGATCCGGCGATCGCCCGGTGGAACCCGATCCGCGCCACCGACCGGGCCGGGGCCGAGGCCTATCTCGACCGCTGCGACGCCGGCTGGGCCGCCGGTAACGCGGCCGCCTTCGCCGTGGTCGACGCCGCCGACGGCACGCTGCTGGGCAACTCCGCGCTGCGCTGGGTCGACCGGGCCGACGGGCTCGCGATGGTCGGTTACTGGATGCTCCCGGCCGCCCGCGGTCGCGGCCTCGCGACCAGGGCGACCCTGGCCGTCACCCGCTGGGGCATCGCCACGGCCGACACCCGCCGGATCGAGATCGCCCACGCGGTCGGCAACGACGCCTCCTGCCGGGTGGCCGAGCGCTGCGGCTACCCCGCCGAGGGCACGCTGCGCGACAGCCACCACTACGGCGACGGCGTCTACCACGACGAGCACCTGCACGCCCGCCTCGCCACCGACCCCGAGCCGCCGGCCCGGTCGCTCGGTTGATCCGGCCGGTCGGCCGGAGCGCGTGACCGCTGCGCCGGTCCGCCGCCCCGCCCCGGCCGACCGTGTGCTCCCGGTCGTGAAAACCTGCCCGATGCGGCCCCGGCAGACCTGTGCCCGGGCGCGCGACGGGGGTGGAGGCCTAGTCTGGAAGGGCGCGTCCGTGTGCGGTGCGGAACGGGGACGGTGGGCCATGACGGTCATCTCGGCAGCACTCTTCGGTACCGACTGGCGCGTTGCGTCGCCCGGCTCCGAAGAGTTGCTGCACGAATGCGCGGCGCGAGGCTGGACGGTGTTGCTGATCGGGCCGCCACCGGTCCGGGCACCCGCGCTGGCCGTGGGCGCCCGGGGCGGGGACCCGGTCCGCGCGGCCCTCGACCTGGTCGACGGGACGCCCGAGCACGCGGTGTTCGTCGCCGCGAGCATGCGCGAGGTGCAGGTGGCACACCGCGCGCAGGTGCCGTGCGTCGCGGTGGAGGGCGACGGCGGGACCGGTTCCGAGCTGCGGGCGGCGGGCGCGGCCGAGGTGCACCGCGACGTCGCCGCCCTGTTGCGCGTGTTGGACGACAGCCTGCTGGCCCGACCCAGGGCCTTCGGTGACTGCCGCCCGACGGCTCCGGCCGCACCGGCCGGTCGGAGCGGTTGACGCCCACCCGATCCGGGCAACCGCCCGGAGCCGAGGACGGCGTCACCGGTAGCGTCGGAGGTGACCGAGATGGACGGACCCGCGTTGAGCGGACGGGAGCGGCGGCTCCTGGAGGAAATCGAGAGCGATCTGCGCCAGGACTCCCGCCTGGACCGCCGGTTGAGCACGATGGGGGTCAAACAGCCGGGTCGGGTCCGGGTCGGGCTGCGCCGCGCGGGGCGCCGACTGCCGCCCGGCGTGGTGATGACGGCGCTGGTGATGTCCGCGATCTGTCTGAGCATCGGTGTGCGCACCCCGACCGTGCCCGTGCTGATCGCCGTCGTCCTGGTCTGGACGATCAGCGTGGGCGTGGCGGCCGTGGTGGCGGTCCTGCTGCGCCGACGCCGTGCCGGCGGGCCGCACCCGGCGGACCTCCTGGACGGCGACCGCCCCGAGGGTCGTGACCGCCCCGACGGGCGCGACCGGCCCGAGGGCCGCGAGCGCCGGCCCTGGGACCAGCCGGAGGCGTGAGCGCGATGACCACCGCACTGTGGGAGTACCGCCCGGCCTCCCACCCCGCCGCCGACATGACCCTGGTCGGCTACGAGGTGGAGGGGACGGACGGCCCGCTCGGCCGGGTCGAACGGGATGCGGGCGACCATCTGCTGGTCGATTCCGGGGTGTGGGTGCCGGGCACCCGGGTGCCCGTCCCGGTGGGCCTGGTGGCCCGGATCGACCATCTGGAACTGGTGGTCCACCTGGACTGCCCGCGCGCCCGGGTCCGCTCCGTCCCGCCGTCCGCCGTCGTCGTCGAAGCCGGCGGGGGCGGACCGGGTCCGCGCGGCCGTTCGGCGCCGGGCGCGCGTCACGCGGACTGAGCGACCGTGACGCTGGTCGCCCTCACCGGCCGGACCGTCGCCTTCCTGGTCGCGACGGAGGGCGTCGAGCAGGTCGAGCTGACCTCTCCCTGGCAGGCCGTGGCCGAGGCGGGCGGCACGCCCCGGCTGCTGTCGACGCAGCCCGGGCGGGTGCGGGCCGTTCGGCACTTCGTGCCCGCCGACACCTTCGCGGTCGACGACGTCGTCGGCGAGGTGGGCCCGGAGCGGTACGACGGACTGGTCCTGCCCGGCGGAGTCGCCAACCCCGACCTCCTGCGCACGGACCGGGCGGCCGTCGCCTTCGTCCGCGCCCTGTGCGCGTCCGGCCGGCCGGTGGCGGTGATCTGCCACGGTCCGTGGACGCTGGTGGAGGCGGACGCGGTGCGGGGCCGCACCCTCACCTCGTGGCCGAGCGTGCGCACCGACCTGGTCAACGCGGGCGCGCACTGGGTCGACGAGGAGGTCCACGTCTGCCGGGAAGGCCTCGGCGTCCTGGTCTCCAGCCGGGGGCCGGACGACCTCCCGGTGTTCAACGACACCGTGGTGACGGAGTTCGCCCACGCGGCCGCGGCCCGGCGGCACTGACGCCGTCCACCCGCCGGGGCGATCCCCCGGCGCCCGTGGGCACCACGCGGTTCAGTCGCCCCGCAGCCGGACGAAGGTCGCCGTCGGTGGCCGGCCGGTGACGGTCACCTCGGCCCGCAGCGGAGCGGTCAGCGGCCGCAGGCTCCCGAGGTCCGGGTCGCGCACCGGTGCGCCCAGCAGCCCGTCCACCGCCTCCGTCACCTGCCGGGCCTGCACCGCCGTGAGCTGCGGGGTGGAGAGCAGCACCGGGCCGTCGTCCAGCTCCAGCACCAGTGCCCGCGGCCGGGCCGCCGTCCCGACGACCGCGCGGACGGTCGCGTCGACGGTGTCGCTGCGCCGGTACTTGACCCAGAGCCGGCCGGCGCCGCGCGCCCGGTAGGCCGACCCGGCCGCCTTGCAGACCAGCCCTTCGACGCCGGTGCCGGCCAACTGCTCCATCCAGGTCAGCGCCTCCGCCCGGTCGGTGGTGGCCAGCACCGGCTGGACCGGTGGCGGCACGTCGGCGAGCGCGGCCAGCAGCAGCCGCCGCCGCTCGGTGAGCGGCAGCCGCCGGACGTCCCGCCCGGGCAGCGCCAGCAGGTCGAAGGCGACCAGCCCGAGGGTCACGCCGTCCGAGGCCCGGTCCTGCCGGGTGCGCAGCAGCTCCTCGAAGGCGAACCGGCCGTCCCGCCAGGCGACCAGCTCCGCGTCCAGGACCAGCCCGGCGGGCAGCCGGGCGACGGCGGCGGCGATCGGGGGGAACTCGGCGGCGAGGTCCCGCCCGGACCGGGACTGCAGGTAGGGCGGGCGTTCCCCGCGGGCGAAGGCCACGCAGCGGAAGCCGTCCAGCTTCAGCTCGTACTGCACGCCCGAGCCGCCCAGCCCGTCCGACGGCGGGACGGCCGGGACGGCGGCCGGGCGCATCACCTCGACGGGCGGCTCCAGCACCACCGGCGCGTCCGTGCCGGTGCCGGTGCCGGTGCCGGTGTTCGCCTTCGCCTCGGCAGTCGTCGTCGTGCGCGTGCCGGTGCGTGTGCGCGGGGGGTCGGGGCGGGAGGCCGGTGCCCGGTCCGCCGACGGCGGCGAGGGGAGCGGCCGGGCCTGCGCCCCGTCCAGCAGTGGGGCCATCAGATCTCCGAACTCCGCGAGCCGCTGGGGGAGTTCGGTGATGTCGAAGACGAGGTCCGGCGCCGACCGGGCACCTTCCAGCTCCGCCCAGGAGACCGGCGTCGACACGGTGGGCCGGGGCCGGGCCCGGAGGGTGTAGGGCGCCGCGGTGGTCTTCTTGGCGGAGTTCTGCGACCAGTCCACCAGCACCCGCCCGGCGCGGCGCGCCTTGGCCATGGTGTGCACGACCAGGTCCGGACGGGCCGCCTCCAGCGCGGCCGCGAGCGCCTTGGCGTAGGCGGAGACCTTCGCGCTCGGCGTCGGCTCCAGCGGCACCAGCAGGTGCAGCCCCTTGGAGCCGGACGTCTTCACCCAGCAGTCGAGGCCGTCCGCCGCCAGCCGCTCGCGCAGCATCCCGGCCACCGTCCGGCAGGTCAGCACGGTCGCGCCCTCGCCCGGATCGAGGTCCAGCACCATCCGGTCCGCCAGCCCCGGCGCGGCGGCGTGCCACTGCGGCACGTGCAGCTCCAGGCAGCCCAGGTTGGCCGCCCAGAGCAGCGCCGCACCGTCCTCCAGCACCACCTGCCGCAGGTCCCCGCTCGTGCTCGGCACCTCCACCGTGCGGACCCAGCCGGGCGTCCCGGCCGGCGGGTTCTTGGCGATGAACACCTCGCCCTCGACGCCCTCGGGGCAGCGCAGGAAGGAGACCGGTCGGTCGCGCAGATGCGGCAGCAGCACGGTGTGCACGGCCGCGTAGTAGCGCAGCACGTCCCCCTTGAGCGTGCCGGTGCGCGGGTAATACACCTTGTCCAGGTGCGAGAGGGCGATCGTGCGCCCGTCCACCACCATCTGCGGCATGGCCGCCTCCGAGTGCGCCGGGCCCGCGCGCCTGTTCGCCGGGCCCGCGCAGTCAGTCTGCCCGGCCGCCCGCTACGGCGCGAGCAGGGCCCGGGCCGTCCGGAGCAGCTCCTCGTCGGCGGCCGGCTCGCGCTCGCCGGCGAGGCCGGAGCGGAACAGCGAGGCGCCCTCGACCAGCATCAGGAACACCTGGGCGCGGCCCCGGACGGCGGCTTCGGGCAGGTCGGGCCGGCGGTCGGCGAGGAAGGCCGCGACCTTCGCGCGGTACTCGGCGTAGAAGGCCCGGACGGCGCCCGACACGGCCTCGTCGCGGGCCGCGAGGGCCCAGAGCTCGGCGAACAGCCGGACCAGGCGGGTGTCCTCCTGCTCGGCGAGCAGGGCCCTGACCAGTTCCTCGGCCGTGCTGTCGGTGGCGGGGCCCCGCGCGTCCGCGGCCTCGCCCGCACCCGGCACGCCACCCGCCGGGCCCGCCGGGGCGAGCAGCGGTGCGAGCCGCTGTGCGGACCGGTCGAGCACCCGCTCCAGGACGGCGGCCACCAGCGCCGCATGCGTCGGGAAGTAGTACTGCAGATGCCCCAGGCGGACGCCGGCCGCCGCCGCGACCGCGCGCATCGACAGCTCGGCGCCACCCGCGGTCACCAGCAGTTCCTCGGCCGCGTCCAGCAGCTGCGCCCGCCGCTGCTCGCCCTTGCCGCTCACGCCGCGGCCCCCGCCGGCCGCTCGCTCCGGACGTCGACCGTGACGCCCAGCGCCGCGAGGTCGGCCAGGACCAGCCCCGGGCGGGGCGTCTGCTCCGGGAACGCCACCCCGACCGGGGGCGCCGTACCGTCCGTGCCGAGCACCCGGCGCAGGCCCAGCAGGGCGCCGACCGCCGTCAGGTGCGCCTGCCCGGCCCGGTCCTCGACCACCGCGCTCAGCCCGTGCCCGTCGTGCGCGACGTCGATCCGCAGACGTGCCACACCGCCCTCGCCCGGCGAGTACAGCAGCGCTCGGCGGGCCGGCTCCCAGGACTCGCCCCGGCCCCAGCGGAAGAACCCGGTGCGCTTGGCTGCCAGCAGCGCCGCCGTGCCGAGCCGGGAGCTGAAGCCGATCCGGGTGGTGGCGGTGGTCGTGCCGAGGGTGAGCGGGAGGGTGAACTGCTCCGGGGTGTCGATCCCGGCGACCCGGGTGGCGTGCTCCCCGATCAGGACGGTGCGCGCGCCGCTGAGCGGGGACACCGACCGGCGGCGGCCGTCGTGGACCACCTCGTAGTCCAGACCGAGCCGGTCCATGAACTCCACCGAGTCGGCTCCCGCGCGGTCCCCGAGGTCCCACCGGATCGCGGTCTCGACGTGCTCCGCCCCGCCGAGCCGCTCCGCCAGGGCGGCCGCGACCAGGCTGGTCACCCCGCCCATCCAGGCGGACGAGAGGAGAACGGGGGCGGCCGGGCGCAGCAGGGCGGCGACCGTGGCGGCCCGCTGGAGCCGGGCCGTCCAGCGGGTCACGTCCACGAACGGCACACCCGCCCGGGCGGCGGCCCGCAGCACCCGGTCGTCCGGGTCGTTGACGACGCCCACCACGGCACGGACGGCGGCGCCGAACGGCTCCGGATCGGCGAGGTCCCAGCGCCGGACGGTGACCGGGTGGGCGCCGTCCGGTCGCCGGAGCTCCCGGGCGAGCGCGCCCCCGCGCTGCTCCGAGCGGCCGGTCAGCAGCAGCGGCCAGTCGGCGGAGGCCGCTCGCGCCAGCTCGGCACCGACGGTGCCGTAGCCGCCGACCAGCAGAACGGGGCCGTCGGGGTCGTGGGTCAGGCGGTCGTCGACGTTCGGGGTGAGGTTCATGGGCCAAGAATAGGTCACTCGACCTAAAAGTCTCGTCAGCCCGTCACCAGCGCGTACGCGTCCCCCACCAGGTCCTCGATCCGCGCCCAGTCGACCGGCTCCGCATCGAGGCCGACCCCGACCCAGCCGCGGTGGCCGACGTACGGGGGCCGGAAGTACCGCTCCGGATCCTCGCCGATCAGGAACTCCTGCACGCCGGCCGCCGCCGGGCACCAGAAGGCGAGGCGGTCGTCGTGGTGGTGGTCGGCGAGCATCACGAACACCCGGGACCGCCGACCCGCCCCCGCGAACCAGGTCGGCTCCCCGTGGCTGACCCGCTCGGACACCTCCGGCAGCGCCAGGCAGAGCGCCCGCAGCCGCTCGACCGCCGGGGCCCCGGCCGGCGCCCCTCCGGGCCCCGCCGACCCCGCGGCCCGCGTCACCACGGCCTCAGCCGGCCGAGGGGCGCGGTGCGCCCGGGTAGGTGCCGAAGTACCAGTGATTGCCCTCCGGGTCGGCAGCCGCGAAGTCCCGCGACCCGTACTCGGTCTCGAACGGCTCCTTGGTGATCCGGGCCCCGGCGGCCGCGGCGCGCGCGTGCACCGCGTCCGGCTCCGCCGTGACCACGTACCCGGTGAAGGTCCCGGGCCGCCCGGGCCAGGGCTCGGCGCCCTCGGCGTCCGGCCGGTCGGAGCCCAGCATCACGCCACCGCCCTCCGGCCAGGCCAGCTCGGCATGGGCGACGAACTCGCCCTCGCCGTACGCGACGACCTCCTCGAAGCCGAAGGCGTCCACCAGGAACCGGATCAGGGCGCGGGCGTCACGGGCCCGCAGACTGGGCCAGACCTGCGGAGCGGGAGTCTTGCTGTTCATGGCGATCTGCCTCCTCGGGGCGGTCCGGGTCGCTCTCAGGACTCCCACTCTGGCGCCGCCACCGCCGGCCCGCCTTGGACGTTTCGGAACTTCGCCGCGTCCGGGCCCTCCGCCGCCAGCCACACGCTCGGCGCGCACCCGGCCAGCGCACGGAACTCGCGGGCCAGGTGGGCCTGGTCGAAGTAGCCGCAGCGCACCGCCAGCTCCGCGAGCCGGGGCGCCGGCCCGGGAGCGGCCAGCAGCCGCCGGGCCCGGTCGAACCGGATCACCCGGGCGGCGGCCTTCGGGGTGAGCCCGGTCTCGCGGCGGAACCGCTCCTGCAGGTGCCGGCTGCTCCACCCGGTGTCCTGCGCCAGCGCCGCCACCGAGAGCGACCCGCCGCTGCGCCGCAGTTCCCCCCAGGCACGGACGACCTCCGGCGGCACCCGCCCCGAGGGGCGTGCGGCCCGCAGCAGCGCTCCGTCCAGGGCGGCGAACCGCTCCGGCCAGCCGGCCGCCCGCTGGAGCTCCTCCTGGAGCCGCCCGCTCGCCCGCCCCAGCACGGCGTCCGCCGGTACGTCCGCGCCCGCCAACTCCCCGGCCGGCAGGCCGAGCAGCGCCCGGGCGGCCAGCGGGTGGACGGCGATCTGGACGCCCGACTGCCGCCCGTCGTGGGTGATCAGGGCGGGCGAGGTGTGCAGCCCGCCGAGCAGGGTGGCGTAGTCGCCGCCCGGCTGGGCCGGATCCGGGTGCCCGGCGACGGTCAGCGGCTCGTCCAGGGTGAGGATGAAGGTCAGGTACGGGGACGGCAGGCCCCGGTGCACGGCGGGCGCCAGGCCGCGTTGGCGGTAGCCGGAGTACCAGGCCACGTACGGCCGCAACGCCGTCGCCGGCCGGGCCCGCACGGCCTCGTCGACCAGGTCGGGGAGATCCTGCTGCGTCACGCCCCCAGTATCGGTCCCGGCCGGGTCCGGGGCGCCGCCGTGCGGGCTCGCGGGCGGTCGAGGTGTTGCTTATGGTGAGCGCACCGGAACACCCGGTACTCGGGGGGAAGACCTGCGAAGGAGTCCCAGTGACCACTGCCCGAGAGATCATGCACACCGGCGCCCAGTGCATCCGCGCCGACCAGACGCTCGCCGAGGCCGCCATGATGATGCGCGACATGAACGTCGGCGCTCTCCCGATCTGCGGCGACGACCAGAAGTTGAAGGGCATCATCACCGACCGCGACATCGTCGTGCGATGTATCGCCGAGGGCAAGGACCCGGCGGACATGACGGCCATGGAGCTGGCCGGGCACCTGCACTGCGTCCGCGCCGACGACGCCATGGAGGCGGTGCTGAAGAAGATGGAGCAGCACCAGATCCGCCGCATTCCGGTGATCGACGGCGAGCGGCTGGTCGGCATGATCAGCGAGGCGGACCTGGCCATGGGCCACCGCGACGGCCACCGCCTGACGGACCGGCAGATCATCGAATTCATGGACAGCGTCTACATGATGCGGTGACCGTCCCGCGCCGGGCGCGGTGCGGGAGCACCCCCGGCGAGCCGGGCCGGCCCCCGGCCGGTGCCCTCCGCGCGGCGCAGCGCGGGGGGCCGCCGGCGTGGCCGGTCCGGGCGTCCGGACCAGCCGCCCCCGGCACTCCCGGCCGCCCTCGTCGTCTCGTCGACCGTCTCGACATGCGAGCAAGAGGTTCTTGCCATTCGGGATGTGGGCAGAATCCCGACCATGGGAAAGACGTACGAGAGCATCGACGACCGCCTGCGGGACTTCATCGAGAGCCAGCCCGTCTACTTCGTCGCCACCGCGCCGCTCGCCACCGACGGGCACGTCAACGTCTCGCCGAAGGGCCGCTCCGGCACGCTCGTCGTGATCGACGAACTCACCGTCGCGTACCTGGACTTCGGCGGCTCGCACGCCGAGACCATCGCCCATCTGCGGGAGAACGGCCGGATCACGCTGATGTGGTGCGCCTTCGACGGTCCGCCGACCGTCGTCCGGGTGCACGGCCGGGGCGAGCCGGTGTTCCGGGACGACCCGCGCTTCGCCGGCCTGCTGAAGCACTTCGACGCGGCCGCCGACGGCTCCGGGCTGCGGGCGATCGTCCTGGTGAAGGCCGACCGGGTGAGCGACTCCTGCGGGTTCGCCGTCCCGCTGATGGACTACCGGGCCGACCGCGATCTGCACACGCAGTTCTTCGGCCGCAAGACCGAGGACGAGTTCGGCGCGTACTGCGAGGGCAAGGACCACGTCGCCAGCAGCATCGACGGCCTGCCCGCACTCCCGCTGCCCCTGCCGCCCAGGCCGACCTGACGAACCATCAGGCGGTGTCGGCCGCCCGGGCGGTCGAGTGCTGCGCCCGGTGGAGGTCCCGCAGGAGCGCGATCTCGGCGCCGTGGTGCAGCACTTCCTGGTTGACCCACCACACGACGTCGACGAACTTCTCCTCCGAGTCGCCGCCGTACGGGTAGGTGCTGTGCCCGACGGTGTCGAGCGCCGCGTCGTCGGCGTCGAGCAGGGCCGACCGCCAGGCGGCCACCGCCGCCCGGAAGGACGCGATCGCGGCGGTGGCGTCGCCGCTGACCGGGTACTGGTCCCGGCTCAACGACCGGCTGCCGTTGGTGTGGTCGGCCCGGACCGTCAGCATCTCGCCGAGGTGAGTGAGGCGCCACGCGATGGTGGTGAACGGCGCCGGTTCCGGGTGCGGCGCGGCGGCGGTGTCCCGCCCCCAGACGCCGGCGCCGACCAGTGCCGTCGCCCGCGCCCCGGGGCCGTCCGCGTGCCGCCGCACCGACCAGCAGTCGGGCACCGGCTCCCACAGGTACTCGTCGTCCGTCATCGGGCCGACCGCGACGTCCGTCCCGTTGCCGCTGTCCATGACCGGCCCCGCCAGACGGTCGGCCAGGCGCTTGCACGCGAAGTCGTACTGCTCCAGCAGGGGAGCCAGGCGCGCCGGTATCGTCATCGGGAACTCCGGTGGTGAACAGTCGACAGGTCGCGGGCGCGGTTCGCACGCGCCGTCGCACCCTGCCACACCCTCCACCCCGCGCGCGACGCGTTTTCCCGGCGGGGGAGCAGTTCGGCGAGGGGTGCGCGCAGGGTCGAGGCCCGCTTCGCCGACGAGGGTCTCGCCGACCGGTCGCACCGGCTCGCCGCGGGCGGGTCCTGGTCGGTGTGGTTGTGCTGGGAATGCCGCGACGCCGCTGGACCGGACCGGGTGATCGGTCGGGTGCAGCGGCGTTGTCGTGGTGGCTCCCGTTTCGGGGGCGGGGTGTTACTT
>NZ_JBHVWC010000025.1:0-63153 GCF_042882445.1 Kitasatospora sp. NPDC058218
GCGTGACGCTCCGCCGGGCCGCTGCCCGCCCCGCACCGCCCTCAGGCGGCGACCAGCACCTCGGCCGGCTCCAGGGCCAGCTTCAGCACCTCCCGCACGTCCGCGACCGGGTGGACGGTGAGCCGCTCCAGCACCTCGGCCGGGACGTCGTCCAGGTCGGCCTCGTTGCGCTTGGGGATGATCACCGTGCTGACCCCGGCCCGGTCGGCGGCGAGCAGCTTCTGCTTCACCCCGCCGATCGGCAGCACCCGCCCGGTCAGCGACACCTCGCCCGTCATCGCCACGTCCGTGCGCACCCGGCGCCCGGAGAGCAGCGAGGCCAGCGCGGTGGTCATGGTGATGCCGGCGCTGGGCCCGTCCTTGGGGACGGCCCCGGCGGGGACGTGCAGGTGCACGCCCCGGTCGCGCAGCGAGGTGACCGGCAGCTCCAGCTCGGCGCCGCGCGAGCGCAGGTAGGAGAGCGCGATGTGCGCGGACTCCTTCATCACGTCGCCCAGCTGCCCGGTGAGGGTGAGCCCGGTGCCGCCCGTCTCGGCGTCCGCCAGCGAGGCCTCGATGAACAGGACGTCGCCGCCGGCGCCCGTCACCGCCAGACCGGTCGCCACGCCGGGGACGGCGGTGCGCCGCTCGGCCGGCTCCTGGGCCGCCTCGGGGACGTGGTGCGGCCGGCCGATCAGCGCGCGCAGGTCCCCGGCGCCGATCTCGGCGGGCAGCTCGCGCTCGCCCAGCTCGGACTGTGCGGCGACCTTGCGCAGCACCCGGGCGATCGAGCGTTCGAGGTTGCGGACGCCGGCCTCGCGGGTGTACTCGCCGGCGAGCCGGCGCAGCGCCTCCTCCTCGACCCGGACCTCCTCGCCCTTCAGCCCGGCCCTCTCCAGCTGGCGCGGGAGCAGGTGGTCCCGCGCGATGACGACCTTCTCGTCCTCGGTGTAGCCGTCCAGCCGGACCAGCTCCATCCGGTCGAGCAGTGCCTCGGGGATGGCCTCCAGCACATTGGCGGTGGCGAGGAAGACCACGTCCGAGAGGTCCAGCTCGACCTCCAGGTAGTGGTCCCGGAAGGTGTGGTTCTGCGCCGGGTCCAGCACCTCCAGCAGGGCGGCCGCCGGGTCGCCCCGGTAGTCGGAGCCGACCTTGTCGATCTCGTCGAGCAGGACGACCGGGTTCATCGAGCCGGCCTCCTTGATGGCGCGCACCAGGCGGCCGGGGAGCGCACCCACGTAGGTGCGCCGGTGGCCGCGGATCTCCGCCTCGTCCCGGACGCCGCCGAGCGCCACCCGGACGAAGCTGCGGCCCATCGCCCGGGCCACCGACTCGCCCAGCGAGGTCTTGCCGACCCCGGGCGGCCCGACCAGGGCCAGCACCGCACCCCCGCGGCGGCCGCCGACCAGACCGAGCCCCTGGTCGGCCCGGCGCTTGCGGACCGCGAGGTACTCGACGATGCGGTCCTTGACGTCGCCGAGCCCGGAGTGGTCCGTGTCCAGCACGGCGCGGGCGCCCGCGATGTCGTAGGCGTCCTCGGTGCGCTCGTTCCAGGGCAGCTCCAGGACGGTGTCCAGCCAGGTGCGGATCCAGGAGCCCTCGGGCGACTGGTCGGACGCCCGCTCCAGCTTGTCGACCTCCTTGAGCGCGGCCTCGCGGACCTTCTCCGGCAGGTCGGCGGCCTCGACCCGGGCGCGGTAGTCGCCCTCCTCGTCGGCCGGGTCGCCGTTCAGCTCGGCCAGCTCCTTGCGCACGGCCTCCAGCTGGCGGCGGAGCAGGAACTCCTTCTGCTGCTTGGCCACGCCCTCCTCGACGTCCTTGCGGATGGTGTCGTTGACCTCCTCCTCGGCGAGGTGGTCGCGCAGCAGCGCCAGGGCGTACTCCAGGCGGGCCACCTGGTCGGCCTCCAGCAGCACCTTGAGCTTCTGCTCGGCGGTGGCGAAGGGCGCGTAGCCGATGTTGTCGGCCAGCTCGCCGACGCCCTCGATCTGGGCCACCCGGTCGACGATCTGCCAGGCGCCGCGCTTGCGCAGCCACTGGGTGGAGAGCGCCTTGTACTCCTTGACCAGCTCGGCGGCGCGGCCGGCCACCGGGGTGTCGAGCGAGGACTCCCGGAACGGCGTGGTCTCCACCCAGAGCGCGGCGCCCGGCCCGGTGGTGCCGACGCCGATCCGGACCCGGCGCACGGCACGGACCAGCGCGGCCGGATCGCCGTCGGCCAGCCGGCCGACCTGCTCGACGGTGGCGAGGGTGCCGACCGCCGCGTACGAGCCGTCCACCCGCGGGACCAGCAGCACCTGGGGCTTGGCGGTACCGGTGGCCGCGGCCCGCGCGGCCTCGACCGCGGCGCGCACCTCGGTGTCCTTCAGGTCCAGCGGGACGACCATGCCCGGGAGCACGACCTCGTCGTCGAGCGGCAGCACGGGCAGGGTGAGCGGTGTGGACGTCGATGCCATGATCTCTCCCCAGTCAGCGAAGTTGAGTTGACCTGACTAAGGTTGGGCGGGCATCGAATGTTCCCTCCGGCCCGTTCGCCATGAGCGAACAAGGAAGGCCTCGGAGAGGCCTGTCAAAAACGCCCCGGAAACACCCGCGGCCGCCCCCGGGGACTTACGCGCGGTCGAGCACCGCGGCCGCCCCGCCGGCGGCCTGCGCCGAACCCGGGGAGCCGACCGGAGCCGCCTCGGGGCGGCGCCACCGGCGACCGGGCCCGCGCCTGAGCCAGCGCCAGAGCGCCACCCCGGTCAGCACCGCCACCGGGTGGCCGACCCCGGTCACCAGGTCCCGGTCGGCGGCGATCTGATCGGCGAGCAGGACGGCGGCGCCGCCGAGCGCCAGCAGCCGCCCGCGCGGCGACAGCAGCCCGGCCAGCGCACCGAGACTGACCAGCACGCCGTAGCTGACGCCGATGTCCAGGGAGTCCAGCGCCCCGGACTCCATCCGGCCGGTCGCCACCGCGGCGATCACCACCGACTGGGAGAGCACCGTCGCCGTGATGTGGCCGATCGCGAAGACCGCCGCCGCCCGCACCGAGCCCACCCGGCGCTCCAGCGGCGCGACGGTGAAGGCGAAGGCCCAGAGGTACGGCATCCAGATCGTGCCGGCCACCCAGAAGCCGCTGAACAGCAGCGCGCGCAGCGGATGGCACACCAGGTTGTGCCCGTCCGAGCTGGAGGCCTCCTGCAACCGGAGCACCAGCCCGGGGTCGGCCAGCTTGGCGAAGGTGGTGGTGGCCACGACCACGGCGAGGTAGCCGAGCGCGAAGGGGTTGCGCCGGGGCGTCGGCACCCGGGCGAGCACCCACTCGGCCAGCCCGGCCCGCAGGCCGTACCGGAGCATCCCGTAGGGCGGTCCCGGGCGCGGTCCGCTCCGTGCGGTGCTCCCGCGCAGCTCCGCCATGCCGCCTCCGCTCCCGACCCGCAGCTTCCGGCCCCCGTCCGGTGCTCAACGTACCGGCGCGCGCCGGAAATCCCACCTCTGCGACTTGTCGTGACCACGGTACGTCGGGCTCCTGGGAGCCAGCTGGGAATACCCCGTGAACATCGAGTGGCGCGGCACTCCGGGATTGGTACAGACCTGAACTCCGTCTACGCACGAGTAGCGGCTCTGACCGGCGGCTTGGCGTCAACTGGAGTGCATACGTACCGTTACGGAGTGAAAAATCGCCGGGTAAGGTACTGGCCCGTGCCCACTTCCGAGTGGGTCCGACGGGCGGCCGGACGGCCGCCCCGCGGGCCGGAAACGTCCGGTCCACCTGCCGGGAAGCACGTGGTGTCCGTACGCTGCGATGTGTGCGGAAGAGGCGGGCAGTCCACACCTGTCCTCCGATTCCGCACGCGCTACGGGACGGCGGACCCGGCACAGTCCACGACGGAACAAGACTACGAGCGGAGCCTCGCCATCCCCACAGGTGGCCGGCCCGCAGCCCTGGGGGCGGTGGCGTGACCGTGACAGAAATTCAGCAGGACAACCAGAACAGCGGCGGCACGGTGAGCAGCCAGCGCAGAGTGCTGGTGGTGGAGGACGAGCCCACGATCGCCGAGTCGATCGCGGCCCGGCTGGGCGCGGAGGGCTTCAAGGTCGCCGTGGCCCACGACGGCCCGGGCGCGGTCGACGGCTTCCACACCTGGCAGCCCGACCTGGTCGTGCTCGACATCATGCTGCCCGGCTTCGACGGCCTGGAGGTGTGCCGCCGGATCCAGGCCCAACGCCCGGTACCGGTCCTGATGCTGACCGCGCGCGACGACGAGACGGACCTGCTGGTCGGCCTCGGCGTGGGCGCCGACGACTACATGACCAAGCCGTTCTCCATGCGGGAGCTGGCGGCCCGGGTCAACGTCCTGCTGCGCCGCGTCGAGCGCGCCCAGCAGGCGGCCCGCACACCGGCCCTCGGCTCGCTGCGCTTCGGCGAGTTGGAGATCGACCACGTGCAGCGCCGGGTCCGGCTGGCCTCGGGCGACGTCCACCTGACGCCGACCGAGTTCGACCTGCTCGCCTGCCTGGCCGCGCAGCCGCGCGCGGTACTCACCCGCGAGCAACTGCTGGCCGAGGTCTGGGACTGGACGGACGCGTCCGGCACCCGCACCGTGGACAGCCACGTCAAGGCGCTGCGCCGCAAGATCGGTGCCAGCTGGATCCGCACCGTCCACGGGGTCGGCTACGCGCTGGAAGCTCCGCTCTCATAGCGGCGCCTCGGGCGACGGGCCTCCGGGGGGCCCGTGTCCCGAACCGCCGTACCCACGCGGGGAACCTCAGCGCGCGGGGATCACAGGGGACCAATGACCTTTCCACAGCAACGCAACGGGGACGCCGACGGCGCCCACCGGCCCACGCTGGCCGCCCGCGCCGCCCACCGGGTCTGGGCCGACATCCGGCCGCTCGACCCGGTCCGCTCGATCAAGGGCAAACTCGCCCTCCTGGTGATCGTCTCGGTCTTCCTCGCCACCGGCATGGTCGTGGTGGCGATCCGCTCCGAGACGCAGATCCGGATCATCATGGTCTTCTCCATGATCGCCTCACTGCTCTTCATGCAGTTCCTCGCGCACGGGCTGACCGCTCCGCTGCGCGACATGACCGCCGCCGCCCGCGCGATGGCCTCGGGCGACTACAGCCGCCGGGTCGAGGTGGGCTCCCGCGACGAGATCGGCGAGCTGGCGGCCACCTTCAACCAGATGGCGGCCGATCTGGAGGCCGCCGACCGGCACCGCCGCGAGCTGGTCGCCAACGTCTCCCACGAACTGCGCACGCCCATCGCCGCGCTGCGCGCCGTGCTGGAGAACGTGGTCGACGGCGTCGTCCAGCCGAATCCGGCGACCCTGGGCGCCGCACTGGAACAGACCGAGCGGCTCGGCCGGCTGGTCACCCACCTGCTCGACCTGTCCAAGATCGACGACGGGGTGGTCGACCTGGACGCGCGGCCCTTCGAGGTGCGCGAGTTCCTGGACGGCGTGCTGCGCGGCGTCACCGTGGACGGTGCGACGGCCGGCGGGGCCTTCTCCCGGCGCGGGGACGTCCGGCTGGCCCTGGAGGTCAGCCCGGCCGGCCTGACCGGCGTGGCGGACCCGGAGCGGCTCCACCAGGTGGTCGCCAACCTGGTCGACAACGCCTGCAAGCACTCCCCGCCCGGCGGCACGGTGACGGTCCGGGCCCGGCCCGGCGGTGAGCCCGGCGCCCTGCTGCTGGAGGTCGAGGACGAGGGGCCGGGCATCCCGGCGGCCGACCGCACCCGGGTCTTCGAGCGGTTCAGCCGCAGCGGCACCGCCACCGCCCAGGGGCCCGGCTCCGACGGCGGCACCGGTCTGGGGCTGGCCATCGCCCGCTGGGCGGTGGACCTGCACGGCGGGCGGATCGAGGTGGCCGAGGCCGCGCCGGGCTGCCGGATCGAGGTCCGCCTGCCCGGCCCGCGGTAGCGCCCGCCCCGGGCCGGGTGCCCGTCGGCCGCGCGCCGGCCCGCACCCGGCCCGGGGCGGCGGTCCGCGGCGAACGGACTTCGCCCGCATGTCACAGAACCGACACAGACGTGGACGGACGATCCAGGAGAGCCCGGACAGTGATTTGTCCGGTTTCATCCGGATATGGTGGCTGATCGGAAGTGATCGCTTCCCCTCCGAGGCGGCTTTCTAACGCACATTTTCAGCCAACCTGCAGGTCAGGACTGTGATCTGGGCGACGCCTGAGCCCTGGGGACTGCGCGATCACTGGTCAGGGGCGTAGCCTTAATCCCCGCTGTCCAAACATCCCAAAAGGAAGCGGAAGAGGGCGGTTGCCGCCGTGTCGCCACAGTCCCAAGAAACCCCCAACAGCTCGGCAAGCTCCACTGGCTTCGGCCCCAATGAGTGGCTCGTCGACGAGATCTACCAGCAGTACCTCCAGGACCCGAACTCGGTCGACCGAGCCTGGTGGGACTTTTTCGCCGACTACAAGCCCGGTACCGAGGTGACCCCAGTGACCCAGGCCGCGACCCAGGTCGGCCCCACGCCGACCCCCGTTGCCGCCCCCGCGCCCGCCGCTGCTGCTCCGGCCGCACCCGCCCCCGCCGCACCGGCCGCGCCCGCGCCGGCCCCTGCGGCCGCGGCACCCGCGCCCCTCGCCGCAGCTCCTGCCGCGCCGCCGGCCCCGAAGGCCGCCGCTCCGGCGCCGGCCGCGCCCGCCGAGACCGGACCGGAGCTGGTCCAGCTCCGCGGCCCCTCCAAGGCGGTGGCGACCAACATGGACGCCTCGCTGGAGGTGCCGACCGCGACCTCCGTGCGCGCCGTGCCGGCCAAGCTGTTGATCGACAACCGCATCGTCATCAACAACCACCTGCAGCGCGCCCGCGGTGGCAAGGTCTCCTTCACCCACCTGATCGGCTACGCCCTGGTCCAGGCCATCAAGGCCTCGCCGGGCATGAACCACAGCTACCAGGTGAAGGACGGCAAGTCGTACCTGGTCAAGCCCGAGCACGTGAACCTGGGCCTGGCCATCGACCTGGTGAAGCCGAACGGCGACCGCCAGCTCGTGGTCGCGGCGATCAAGAAGGCCGAGACCCTCGACTTCTTCGGCTTCTGGCAGGCCTACGAGGACATCGTCCGCCGGGCCCGCGCCAACAAGCTCACGATGGACGACTTCACCGGCGTCACGGTCTCGCTGACCAACCCCGGCGGCATCGGCACCGTGCACTCCGTGCCGCGCCTGATGCAGAACCAGGGCACCATCGTCGGCGTCGGCGCCATGGAGTACCCGGCCGAGTTCCAGGGCTCCGCCCCGGAGACCCTGTCCCGCCTGGGCGTCTCCAAGATCATGACGCTGACCTCGACCTACGACCACCGCGTCATCCAGGGTGCGGCGTCCGGCGAGTTCCTGCGCGCGATCCACCGGCTGCTGCTGGGCGAGAACGGCTTCTACGACGAGATCTTCGAGTCGCTGCGGATCCCGTACGAGCCGGTCCGCTGGGCCACCGACGTGGCGACCACGCACGACGACGAGGTCAACAAGACCGCGCGCGTCATCGAGCTGATCCACTCCTACCGGGTCCGCGGCCACCTCATGGCCGACACCGACCCGCTGGAGTACAAGCAGCGCAAGCACCCCGACCTGGACGTCACCACGCACGGCCTCACCCTGTGGGACCTGGAGCGCGAGTTCGCGGTCGGCGGCTTCGGCGGCCAGCGGATGATGAAGCTGCGCGACATCCTCGGTCTGCTGCGCAACACGTACTGCCGCACGGTCGGCATCGAGTACATGCACATCCAGGACCCGACGCAGCGCAAGTGGCTGCAGGACCGCCTGGAGAAGCCGTACACCAAGCCGGAGCGCGAGGAGCAGCTGCGCATCCTGCGCCGGCTGAACTCGGCCGAGGCCTTCGAGACCTTCCTGCAGACCAAGTACGTCGGGCAGAAGCGCTTCTCGCTGGAGGGCGGCGAGTCGCTCATCCCGCTGCTGGACGCGACCATCGACTCGGCGGCCGAACACCGCCTGGACGAGGCCGTCATCGGCATGGCCCACCGCGGCCGCCTGAACGTGCTGGCCAACATCGTCGGCAAGCCGTACGGCAAGATCTTCGGCGAGTTCGAGGGCAACCTCGACCCGAAGTCGATGCACGGCTCCGGCGACGTGAAGTACCACCTCGGCTCCGAGGGCACCTTCACCGGCCTGGACGGCGAGACCATCAAGGTCTCGCTCGCCGCGAACCCCTCCCACCTGGAGGCCGTGGACCCGGTCGTCGAGGGCATCGCCCGCGCCAAGCAGGACATCCTGGACCAGGGCGGCACCACCTTCCCGGTGCTGCCGATCCAGATCCACGGCGACGCGGCCTTCGCCGGCCAGGGCGTCGTCGCGGAGACCCTGAACATGTCGCAGCTGCGCGGCTACCGCACCGGCGGCACCGTGCACGTCGTGGTCAACAACCAGGTCGGCTTCACCGCCGCGCCCGCGAGCAGCCGCTCGTCGATGTACTGCACCGACGTGGCCCGCATGATCGAGGCGCCGATCTTCCACGTGAACGGCGACGACCCGGAGGCCGTGGTCCGCGTCGCGCGGCTCGCCTTCGAGTTCCGCCAGGCGTTCCACAAGGACGTCGTGATCGACCTCATCTGCTACCGCCGCCGCGGTCACAACGAGGCCGACAACCCGTCGTTCACCCAGCCGCTGATGTACGACCTGATCGACAAGAAGCGCTCGGTGCGCAAGCTGTACACCGAGGGCCTGATCGGTCGCGGCGACATCACCATGGAAGAGGCGGAGCAGGCGCTCCAGGACTTCCAGGGCCAGCTGGAGAAGGTCTTCGCCGAGGTCCGCGACGCCGCCCAGACGCCGGCCCCGGCCGCCAACGGCAAGCCGCAGGCGGACTTCCCGGTCAACATCCAGACCGGCATCTCCCAGGAGATGGTCAAGCGGATCGCCGCCTCCCAGGTCAACCTGCCGGACTGGCTGACCGTCCACCCGCGCCTGCTGCCGCAGCTGCAGCGCCGCGCCTCCTCGGTCGAGGACAACACCATCGACTGGGCGATGGGCGAGACCCTCGCCATCGGCTCGCTGCTGATGGAGGGCCACCCGGTCCGCCTCGCCGGCCAGGACAGCCGCCGCGGCACCTTCGGCCAGCGCCACGCGGTGCTGATCGACCGGGTCTCCGGCGAGGACTACACCCCGCTGCTGTACCTGACCGAGGACCAGGCCCGCTACACCGTGTACGACAGCCTGCTGTCCGAGTACGCGGCGATGGGCTTCGAGTACGGCTACTCGCTGACCCGCCCGAACTCGCTGGTCATGTGGGAGGCGCAGTTCGGCGACTTCGTCAACGGCGCGCAGACCGTGGTGGACGAGTACATCGCGTCCGCCGAGCAGAAGTGGGGCCAGCACTCCGGCGTCACCCTGCTGCTGCCGCACGGCTACGAGGGCCAGGGCCCGGACCACTCGTCCGCCCGCCCGGAGCGCTTCCTGCAGCTGTGCGCGCAGAACAACATGACGGTCGCCATGCCGACCCTGCCGTCGAACTACTTCCACCTGCTGCGCTGGCAGGCGCACAACCCGCACCACAAGCCGCTGGTCGTCTTCACCCCGAAGTCGATGCTGCGTCTGAAGGCCGCGGCGAGTGCCACCGAGGAGTTCCTGTCCGGCTCGTTCCGCCCGGTCATCGGTGACACCACCGTCGACCCGGCGAACGTCCGCAAGGTCATCATCACGGCGGGCAAGTTCTACTACGACGTCGAGGCGGCCCGTACCGAGCGCGGGGTCACCGACACCGCGATCGTCCGGGTCGAGCGGCTCTACCCGCTGCCGGTGGCCGAGCTCCAGGAGGAGCTGGGCCGCTACGGCGACGACGTCCAGTTCATCTGGGCGCAGGAGGAGCCGGCCAACCAGGGTGCCTGGCCGTTCATCGCCATGAACCTGGTCGACCACCTGCAGGTCGTCGTCGGCCGCAGCGCCAACGGTTCGCGGCTGCGCCGCGTCGCCCGCCCGGCCTCCTCGGCCCCCGCGGTCGGCTCGGCGAAGCGTCACGCCGCCGAGCAGCAGTCGCTGCTGGAGGAGATCTTCACCATCTGAGCCCGCTCCGACTCCGGTCGGGCTCGAACGGCCCCGGCCCCCGCGCACACCGCGCGGGGGCCGGGGCCGTTGCGGTGGGCCCGGGCCCGCGCGGTGACGCCGTGCCAAGGTCCCAGCTCTGCAACCAAACGGCCACCGACCTGCGAGCACAGCTGACGGCTCGATAGGTTATGCCTCGCCGGACCGACGCCCGGGCGCCCCTCACCGCGCCCGCCGCCCGCCGGATGACCTCACCGCTCTCCCAGGGGGACCACCACATGACCGCCGACACACCACGGGACGCCACGCCCTCGCCGCTCCCGCCGGTCTTCCAGCCGCTGCACCCGGACGACCCGCGCGAGGTCGGCGGCTACCGGCTCTTCGCCCGCCTCGGCGCCGGCGGCATGGGCCGGGTCTACCTGTCCTACACCCCGGGCGGCCGCCCGGTGGCGCTCAAGGTGGTCCGCCCGGAGTTCGCCGAGGACGGCGAGTTCCGGCGCCGCTTCGCCCAGGAGGTCAGCAACGCCCAGCGGATCCACGGGCTCTACACCGCCCAGGTGATCGACTCCGGCGGCCTGGACTCGGACGCACCCTGGCTGGTCACCGCGTACGTGCCGGGCCCGTCCCTGCAGCAGGTGGTCCGCGAGAACGGCGCGCTGCCGGTGCGCACCGTGCTGCTGCTGATGGGCGGCATCGCCGAGGCGCTGCAGGCCATCCACAGCGTCGAGGTGGTGCACCGCGACCTCAAGCCGGCCAACGTGCTGGTGGCCGGCGACGGCCCGCGCGTGATCGACTTCGGCATCGCCCGGGCCGCCGACGCCACCGCGCTGACCGGCACCGGCTACCGGATCGGCTCGCCCGCCTTCATGTCCCCGGAGCAGGCCCAGGGCCGTCCGGTCACCCCGGCCACCGACGTCTTCGCGCTCGGCGCGCTGGCCGCGTACGTGGCCGGCGGCACCGCGCCGTTCGGCGACGGCCCGGACACCGCCGTGCTCTACCGGGTGGTGCACGAGCAGGCCGACCTGGACGCCGTCCCGGCCGACCTGCGCGAGCTGATCATGCGCTGCCTGGCGAAGTCCCCCGAGGACCGGCCGAAGCCCGCCGAGATCATCGAGATCGCCCGCAACCACCCGTCGGTCGGCGGGCAGCTGCGGTTCTCCGAGGACTGGCTGCCCAAGCAGGTCAACACCGAGATCACCCGCCGCTCGGACCTGCCGAAGACCCCGCCGACCCCGCTGCCGGCCGCGCCGGCCACGGCGCCGACCCCGCCCCCGAGCGGCCCGCCCACCATGCCGCCGCCGCCCCTCGCCCAGCCGACCCACCCGGCCACCGCGCCGTCCTTCGGCGCGCCCGACTTCGGCACCCCCCGGCCGCAGCCGGTCACCCCGCCGCCCGGGTTCGCCCCGCCGCCGCTCGGCGCGTACGGCGCCCCGCAGCCCGGCTACGAGGCCCCGACCGCGCCGCTGCTCCCCTCACCGCCGACCGTGCAGCTGCGCCAGGAGCCGCCGTCCTACGACACCCCGCCGCCCGGCCCGGTGGTGACGGACACCCCGGCGTCCGCGCCGGAGCCGAAGCGCAAGGGCGTCTCCTGGAAGGTCCTGCTGACCGTCGCCCTGGTGATGGCCCTCGGCGGTACCGCGGGCGGCGTGGTGCTGGTGAAGAAGCTCGGCGACGACAAGAAGAACGACAGCAGCAGCACCACCCAGCAGACCCCGGGCAACCAGCCCCAGGCCCTGCCCTCGCAGACCGCGGACCCCGGCATCGCCGACACGCCCAGCCCGTCGCCGACCAAGCCGTCCTCCGGGAAGGTGACGGCCGCGCCGTCGGCGTCGGCCACCAACGGCGTGACCGCGCCCGCCCGCCCCGTCGGCTACACGCCGCTGCTCGACAAGAAGCCGCTGGCCATCCCCGGCACCGAGGCGTACTACGACTCCTACCGGATCGACCTGGACGGCGGGACGGTCGTGCCGCGCGGCAACGACCTCAAGTGGGGCCTGGGGCTGAACGCCACCGGCAGCAGCAGCAAGGCCAACTCGTTCACCACCGCGGGGGACGACAAGTCCGACTTCGCGGTGATCACCGAGGCGAGCGTGACCCCGGAGCAGTGCGCGATCGCGATCGACTCGCGGCCCGACACCGACCTGTCCTTCAACCGGGTCTCGCCCGGGCGCCTGCTCTGCGTCCGCGACCGGATCACCCGCAACATCGCCATCGCGGTGGTCGAGATCGCCGACGGCACCACGGGCGCCGTCAAGCTCACCGTGAGCACCTGGCGGGCCAGCTAGCCCGGCACCGTCCGGACTATCCTGACCGGGTCGAATCCCCACCTGACCGGAGCGAACCGTGTACTTCACCGACCGCGGCATCGAGGAGCTGGCGAGCCGGCGCGGCGACGAGGAGGTCACCTTCGAGTGGCTGGCCGAGCGCCTGCGCGAGTTCGTCGACCTCAACCCGGACTTCGAGATCCCGGTCGAGCGGCTGGCCACCTGGCTGGCCCGGCTCGACGACGAGGACGACGAGTGACGCGGTAGGCCGTGATCGAGGGCCCGGGAGGCAACGCCTCCCGGGCCCTTCGCGCGCCCGCCCCGTAGGGGACGCCTCCGGGTCCGCTCGGGGTCCGCTCCGGGTCGGAGTCCGGGCCGGATCCCTTGACTTCGCCGTCACGCGATATATCGTCTTTGGAAGAGAACGCGATACATCGCGAGTCGTAACGGGAGGCGGCAGACATGAGCCAGTGGACGGTCGAGGGCCCCGACAGGATCACCATCGACGGGGAGGTCGACACCCTCCACGTACGGATCGTCGGGGGCGCCGTGAACGTGGTGGCCACCGAGGGCCCGGCCCGGCTGGAGGTCACCGAGCTGGAGGGCGAGCCGCTGCACGTCACGCTCGCCGAGGGGGTCCTGACGGTCACCTACAAGGACCTCAGCTGGAGCGAGTTCGGCGAGTCGGTCAAGTCGGTGCAGTCGATCAAGTCGTTCTTCGGCGGCCTGCGGCGCACCCGCCGGGCCGTGGTCTCGCTGGCCGTGCCGGCCGGCGCCAAGGTCAAGGCGGGCACCGTCACGGCCGGCGCCACCGTCTCCGGCATCAGCGCGCCGGTCTCGGTGCACAGCGCCAGTGGCGACGCCACCCTGGTCGGCCTCACCGGCCGGACGGACGTCAACACCGTCTCCGGGGACGTCGACGCCCAGTCGCTCTCCGGCGACCTCAAGGTCAACACCGCCTCCGGGCGGGTCACCCTGCTGGCCGGCACCTCCGACAACGTGCAGGTCCACTCGGTCAACGGGGACGTCACCCTCGACCTCGACGTGGCCACCCCGTCGGAGATCAAGGTGACCACGGTGAGCGGCTCGGTCGGCGTCCGGCTGCCCTCGCTCGTCGACACCAAGGTCGACGCCGGCACCAACAGCGGGGACGTCACCAGCACCTTCGAGCAGCTCAAGGTCGGCGGCTCCTGGGGTGCCAAGAAGCTCTCCGGCAAGCTCGGCTCCGGCCAGGGCAACCTGGCGGTGACCACCGTCTCCGGCGCGGTCACCGTGCTCCGCCGACCGGACACCGAGGACGACGGCCCGGTGATCGTCAAGGAACTCCCCGCCGGCCCCGACCTCGGCAAGGGCCCCGACCTCACCAAGGAGGCCTGAGATGACCCCCGTCTTCGGTCACGGCCGGCTCCGCCTGTACCTGCTGAAGCTGCTCGACGAGTCGCCGCGGCACGGCTACGAGGTCATCCGCCTCCTGGAGGAGCGCTTCCAGGGCCTGTACGCGCCCTCGGCCGGCACCGTCTACCCGCGGCTCGCCAAGCTGGAGCAGGAGGGCCTGGTGACGCACAGCACCGAGGGCGGCCGCAAGGTCTACCGGCTCACCGAGGTCGGCCGCGGCGAGCTGGCGACCCGCCGGGGCGAGCTGGACGAGCTGGAGCTGGAGATCCGCGACTCGGTGGCCCAGCTCGCCGGGGCGATCCGCGAGGACGTCCGGGACGGCGCCGAGAACCTGCGCGAGGAGCTGTGGGGCGCGGCGAAGCAGGCGCCCCGGCCGGAGGGCGCCGAGACCGGCGGGGACCCGTGGGCCGGCCCGTGGGGCGACAAGGACGCCTGGCAGCGCGCCAAGGAGGAGTTCGCCCAGTTCAAGAAGCAGGCCAAGGAGCAGGCCAAGCGCGCCAAGGAGCAGGAGAAGGCCGCCAAGGCCAAGGCGAAGGCCGCCGAGGAGGAGGCCCGCAAGCTGCGCGAGCAGTCCCGGGCGGCCCGGACGGCGGCGCAGCAGGAGGCGCTGCGGATCAAGCGCCGGGTCGAGCAGCAGGTCCGCGACCACGCGGCCCGGGGCGACTGGCCGACCGGGCTGGCCGAGGGGCTCTCCGAACTCACCAAGGGCCTGGCCGGGCTGGCCGACGCGGCCCGCTGGGGCCACGCGGCGCAGGACGCCGACGCACCCGCCGAGAAGGTCACCGTCACCCGGATCGACCTGGACAAGGACGAGCCGGCCGACGGCGCCCCGGCCGACCTGCCGCCGTGGGCGGCGACCGACCCGGCCGGCGACCCCACCCGGGAGCTGGAGCGGCTGCTCGACCGCTTCCGGGACCAGGTCCGCGACGCGGCCCGGGACGGCGGGGTGAGCGCCGAGCGCCTGGCCGAGGCCCGCTCGGTGCTGGGCGCCGCCGGCGAGCGGCTGCGGCGCCTGCTCGGCTGAGCGGCTGCCGGGCCGACCGGCACGGGCCGGCGCTCCTGCGGGAGCGCCGGCCCGCGGCGTTCAGGGGGTGAGCACGATCTTCCCGAAGACGTCACCCTCGGCGAGCCGGGCGAAGCCCTCCCGGGCCTCGGAGAGCGGCAGGACCGAGTCGATCACCGGCCGGACGCCGGTGGTGGCGCAGAGCGAGAGCAGCCCGGCCAGCTCCTCCTTGGTGCCCATGGTCGAGCCGACCACCCTGAGCTCCAGGAAGAAGATCCGGTTCAGCTCGGTGGTCTTCGGGTTGGGGCCGGAGGTGGCCCCCGAGATGACGACGGTGCCGCCCGGGCGCAGCGACTTCACCGAGTGCGCCCAGGTGGCGGCGCCGACCGTCTCCATCACCGCGTCCACCCGCTCGGGCAGTCGGGCACCGCTCTCGAAGGCGGCGTCGGCGCCGAGCTCGACGGCCCGGGCCCGCTTGGCCTCGTCCCGGCCGGTGACCCAGACCCGCAGCCCGGCGGCCTTGCCGAGGACGATCAGCGCGGTCGCCACGCCGCCGCCGGCGCCCTGCACCAGGACGGTGTCGCCGGGCTTCACCCCGGCGTTGGTGAACAGCATCCGGTAGGCCGTCAGCCAGGCGGTGGGCAGGCAGGCGGCCTGCTCGAAGCTGAGCCCGGCCGGCTTGGGCAGCAGGTTCCAGGTGGGCACCGCCACCCGCTGGGCGAAGGTGCCCTGGTAGCGCTCGGTGAGGATCGAGCGGGGCTCGTCCGGGCCCACCCCGTGGCCGCTCTGGCCGATCACCGAGTGGAGGACCACCTCGTTGCCGTGCTCGTCGACGCCGGCCGCGTCGCAGCCGAGGATCATCGGCAGCTTCTCGGCGGGCAGACCGACCCCGCGCAGCGACCAGAGGTCGTGGTGGTTGAGGCTGGCGGCCTTGACCGTGACCACGCTCCACCCGGGGCGCGCCTGCGGTTCGGGGAGTTCGCCCAGCTCCAGCCCGCTCAGCGGGTCGTCGGCGTCGATTCGTGCGGCGTAGGCAGCAAACATGGTCCGGACGATAGCCGCGACGGCCGGGGCCCGGAACCTCGCGTGACTGTGACGCGCGTCCCGGGCCGCGATTCCCCCGCTCGCCGCCGGGCGCTCGGAACGGCTGCCTCCGGAAAGGGAGGGAGCGCCCCTCATCGCGGGGCGCTCCCTGTTCACGCGTCAGCGCCGGGCGACGCCCTCGGCCCGGGCGGCTTCGGCGACGGCCTTGGTGACGGCCGGGGCGACCCGCTCGTCGAACGGCGAGGGGATCACCTTCTGCGGCGTCAGCTCGTCGGCGACCACGCCGGCCAGCGCCTTGGCGGCCGCCAGCTTCATGCCCTCGGTGATCCGGCTCGCCCGGACCTGCAGCGCGCCGGCGAAGATGCCGGGGAAGGCCAGCACGTTGTTGATCTGGTTCGGGAAGTCGCTGCGCCCGGTGGCGACGACCGCCGCGTACTTGTGCGCGACCTCGGGGTGGATCTCCGGGTTCGGGTTGGCCATCGCGAAGATGAACGCGCCCTCGGCCATGGTGGCCACGACCTCCTCCGGCACGGTGCCGCCGGAGACGCCGATGAAGACGTCGGCGCCGGCCAGCGCGTCGGCCAGCGAGCCCTTGAGACCGGTCCGGTTGGTCCGCGCGGCGATCTCGGCCTTGACGTCGGTCAGGTCGCCGCGGCCCTCGTACACCACGCCCCGGCGGTCGCAGACCGCCACGTCGCCGATGCCGGCGGCCACGAGCATCTTGGCGATGGCGATGCCGGCCGCGCCGGCGCCGGAGATGACGGCACGCAGCGTGCCGATCTCCCGGCCGGTCACCCGGGCGGCGTTCCAGAGCGCCGCGGTGGTGACGATCGCGGTGCCGTGCTGGTCGTCGTGGAAGATCGGGATGTCCAGGGCGTCCTGGAGGCGGCGCTCGATCTCGAAGCAACGGGGCGCGGAGATGTCCTCCAGGTTGACGCCGCCGAAGGAGGGCGCCAGCCGGACGACGGTCTCGACGATCTCGTCCACCTCGGTGCAGGCGAGCGCGATCGGGACGGCGTCCACACCGCCGAACTGCTTGAACAGGATGGCCTTGCCCTCCATGACGGGCAGCGAGGCCTCCGGGCCGATGTCGCCGAGGCCCAGCACGGCGGTGCCGTCGGTGACGACGGCGACCGTGTTGGCCTTCCAGGTGTAGTCGTTCACCAGCTCGGGCTGCTCGGCGATGGCCGTGCAGACGCGCGCGACGCCGGGGGTGTAGGCGAGGGACAGGTCGTCCGCGTCGCGCACCGGAACGGTCGCCCGGACCTCCATCTTGCCGCCGCGGTGGAGCGCGAAAACGGCGTCGACCGGATCGTCGGTGTCCTGGGTGCTGCTGTGGATGATCTCCGCTGCCACGATGACCTCTTCGTCATTGATCAGCGAGGGCGCGGCCCCGACGGGCGGACGACCCGGCCGGAAACTCGAAACCGGGTGCGCCGAGGCGGACCCGGGAAGGGCTGGATCGGGGCGCCGCCGTCGGGGCCGCGCCCTCGGATGAGGGTTTTTGTAACTGTTGAGCCTGAGCTGTACTGCTACTTATTCCGGGCCGAGCGTAGGTCGGACGACGGCATCGCACCTATGCCTTTTCGTCCTCGTCGCGCGCTCGTCATCCGCACCACGGCCAAAAGTCGGCGCCTGGCGTCCGGCACACCGGGCTCCGGTGGCGGCGAACGGCGAACGAGCACGCGCACTCGCAGGAGTGAACCCGGACACGACGGGGAGGCGGTGCCCCGGATACGGAGTCGGCGTCGTGGACTTCCGTTCCTGCGCACCCCGAGCCTGTCGCGACTCGGTGGTCCGGTTCGAGCTTCGGGGGTCACCCGGTACCGAATTCTGACACACCCGCCGCCGGGACCGGCAGGTCGGGATGGGAGGATCCCTTGTTCCGCCGTCTCGCGTACACCTCCGCGACGGCGCGGCGACACCACGTACCTCCCACAGGAGCACCCTCATGCACCACCGTGCCCACCCCCGCCGACCGGCCGCCGCGGCCCTCTCGCTCGCCACCGCGGGAGCCCTGCTGCTGACCGGTTGCGGCGGCGACGAGCAGGCCGCCGCGAAGGACCCGGTCCAGGAGCTCCGGGGCAGGATCCCCAAGGCGCAGCACAGTGCCGGAGTGCTCCGGATCGGCTCGGACCTCAACTACGCGCCGGTGGACTTCCGGGGCGCCGACGGCAAGCCGGACGGCATCGACCCCGACATCGCCAACGCCGTCGGCAAGATCCTCGGCCTGCGGATCGAGACCGTCGACACCCCGTTCGAGAAGCTGATACCGAACCTGCACGCCAAGCAGTTCGACGTGGCGATGTCCGGCCTGAGCGACATCCGCCAGCGCCGGGAGGGCCTCGACGACGCGGGCAAGCAGACCACCCCGGGCGTGGACTTCGTGGACTACTTCATCGCCGGCACCTCGATCGTCGTCCAGAAGGGCAACCCCAAGGGCGTCCGCACCCTGGACGACCTCTGCGGCCGGGTCGTCGCGGTGCAGCAGAACACCACCCAGGACGAGATCGTCGCCCGCCAGGTGCTGGCCTGCAGCCGCGGCGGAAAGCCGCTGACCGTCCACAAGTTCGACAGCGACGCCAAGGCGCTGGCCGAGGTCGCCTCCGGCGCGGCGGCGGCCGGCCTGAACGACTTCCCGGTGGCCGCCTACGCGGCCAAGACCGCCGACGGCGGCAGCCGCTTCGAGGTGACCGGCGCGCAGTCCAAGTCCAACCCGTACGGGATCGCGGTGCGCAAGGAGGACACCGAACTGCGCGACGTGCTGGCCAAGGCGGTGGACCAGCTGATCCGCAGCGGCGAGTACGACAAGATCCTCGCCAAGTGGAACGTCGCCGCGGGCGCGGCCCAGAACGCGGTGGTCAACGGCGGGATCTGAGCGGCCGGCGCGGGCGGCCCAACCCGGCGGCCCCATCCGGAGGTCACGTGGGCGGGCCTCCGGGCAGAGCGCAGGGGGATCTGCATACTTATACGCAGGGTGACAGGGACACCTTATTAGTCCGAATACCGGACAGTGTGACCCCCCGTTATCCGATTTTGATCTGAATGAGGGCCATCCGACCGTCATCAGATGGCAGGATTCCCCCCATCTCCGATCGGGCCGGCCACTGGTCGAGGCGGTTCGATCAACGTCCACCTCGGCGGAGGGTGGCGGAAGACGCATCACGCACCACCCTGCGCGAACCCTGCCCAGGCTCAGCACGACCGGCTCTGCCCGTTCGACGACGTACAGCGACATACACCCGTACAGCGCCGTACGGCCTGCTGCCCCGGTGTGCCGCTCCCCGCGGCGCGCTCCGCCCGACCTCTCCCTCAGGAGGAGATCCCCCTCATGACCGCCCGTACCCCGCGCACCCGCCTCTTCGCCGCCGGCGCGGTACTCGCGTCCGTCTCCCTCGCGCTGACCGCCTGTAGCAGCAGCAAGGACGAGAGCACCGGCGCCCCCAACGCCAGCGCGACCGTCAACGAGGTGAAGGCCGACGACAAGCTGGCCGCCCTCGTCCCCGCCGACATCAAGTCCGCCGGAAAGCTCGCGGTCGGCTCGGACGCCTCGTACGCGCCCAACGAGTTCAAGGCCGACAACGGCAAGATCGAGGGCATGGACGTCGACCTGATCACCGCCGTCGCGGCCAAGCTCGGCCTCAAGGTCGATGTCCAGGACTCCGGTTTCACCGCGATCATCCCCGGCATCCAGTCGAACAAGTTCCAGATCGGCATGTCGTCCCTGACGGACAACAAGGAACGCGAACAGACCGTCGACATGGTCACGTACTTCAACGCCGGCAGTGCCATCGCGGTGAAGAAGGGCAACCCGGACAAGATCAACGCCGATGACCTGTGCGGCAAGAAGGTCGCCGTCCAGACCGGCACCACCCAGGCGCAGGAGATCACCGACACCCGCAACCCCGCCTGCGCCAAGGCCGGCAAGCCGGGCATCGTCAACGACGGTGACAAGTTCGACCTGCAGACCGACGTCACCAACGCGGTGGTCTCCGGTCGCGACCAGCTCATGATGGCCGACTCCCCGGTCGTCGACTACGCGATCAAGCAGTCCGGCGGCCAGCTGGAGAAGCTCGGCGCCACCTACGACGCCGCCCCCTACGGCATCGCGCTGGCCAAGGGCTCGGCGCTCACCCCCGCGGTCCAGTCCGCCGTCCAGTCGCTGATCGACGACGGCACCTACAAGCAGATCCTCTCCAAGTGGGGCGTCGAGGCCGGTGCGATCGACAAGTCGACCGTCAACGGCGCCGTCAGCTGACCCTCCGCCTGACTCTCTCTCCCCCGAGGCCACACCGTGAACTCTCTGGACAAGGGGAAGGCGGCGAAGGGACGGCCTGAGACCATCAAGGCCGTCCCCGTCCGCCACCCCGGACGCTGGGCGGGCGCCGTCGTCATCGCCCTGCTCGCGGCGATGCTGCTGAGCGCCCTCTTCACCAATCCCGCCTTCAAGTGGGACATCGTCGGGAAGTACCTCTTCCACGACAGCATCGTGCACGGCATGCTCGTCACGTTGGAGCTGACCGCGCTCGCCATGATCATGGGCGTGGTCGGCGGCATCATCCTCGCGGTGATGCGGCTCTCCCCCAACCCGCTGCTCTCCGGCACCGCGTGGATCTACATCTGGATCTTCCGCGGCACGCCCGTCCTGGTGCAGCTGGTGTTCTGGAACTTCCTCGGTCTGATCTGGGCCAAGCTCTCGATCGGCGTGCCGTGGGGGCCGGAGTTCTGGTCCGAGTCCACCAACGTGCTGATCCCGACCTTCGTCGCCGCCCTGCTGGGCCTGGGCCTGAACGAGGCCGCCTACATGGCGGAGATCGTCCGCGGCGGCATCCAGTCGGTCGACGAGGGCCAGAGCGAGGCCTCGCACGCGCTCGGCATGAGCCGCTTCCAGACCATGCGGCGGATCGTGCTGCCGCAGGCCATGCGGGTGATCATCCCGCCGACCGGCAACGAGACCATCTCGATGCTCAAGACCACCTCGCTGGTCAGCGTGATCTCCCTGGAGGAGATCTTCCGGGCCGGCCAGGTGATCTACTCTCGGAACTACCAGAACATCCCGCTGCTGATCGTGGTCAGCCTCTGGTACCTGTTCTTCACGTCGCTGCTGACCATCGGCCAGTACTACATCGAGCGGCACTACGCCCGCGGCTCCAACCGGACGCTCCCGCCCACGCCGATCCAGCGGCTGCGGAGACTGTTCGCCGGGAAGCCCACCCCGAAGACCACCGCCGACGTGGTCCCGGGGCTCGAGGGAGGTGGTCACGTATGACCGATCTGACCAAGACCCCCGCCGACGCCGGCAACGGCGGCCCGATGGTCCGGGCCGAGGACGTCCACAAGTCCTACGGCACGGTCCAGGTGCTCAAGGGCATCGACCTGGAGGTCAAGCAGGGCGAGGTGTTCTGCCTGATCGGCCCCTCCGGCTCCGGCAAGTCGACCTTCCTGCGGTGCATCAACCACCTGGAGAAGATCAACGCCGGCCGGCTCTGGGTCGACGGCGAGCTGGTCGGCTACCGGCAGAAGGGCGACCGGCTCTACGAGCTCAAGGAGAGCGAGGTCGCGCTCAAGCGGCGCGACATCGGCATGGTGTTCCAGCGCTTCAACCTGTTCCCGCACATGACCGCCCTGGACAACGTCATCGAGGCGCCGGTGCAGGTCAAGGGCGAGTCCAAGGCGGACGCCCGCAACCGCGGGATGGCGCTGCTGGAGCGGGTCGGCCTGGCCGACAAGGCGAAGAACTACCCCTCGCAGCTCTCCGGCGGCCAGCAGCAGCGGGTGGCGATCGCCCGGGCGCTCGCCATGAAGCCCAAGCTGATGCTCTTCGACGAGCCCACCTCGGCCCTCGACCCGGAGCTGGTCGGAGACGTCCTGGACGTCATGCGCGGCCTCGCCGAGGAGGGCATGACCATGGTCGTGGTGACCCACGAGATGGGCTTCGCCCGTGAGGTCGGCGACGCGCTGGTCTTCATGGACGGCGGTGTGGTGGTCGAGTCCGGCAACCCGCGCGACGTCCTCACCAACCCCCAGCACGAGCGCACCCGGGCGTTCCTGTCCAAGGTGCTCTGAGCGCAGCCGTACGGCGCCCGGCAGGCCGGTCCTGCCGGGCGCCGACGTTTTCCCCGCCCGGGTAATAGGCTGGAGGCAATCAGCCCGTTACCGAATCTGGAAGGACCACCGTGGAGCTCGCCTCGTACGCCGATCTGGCCGTCCGGCTGGTGAACACCGAGGAGCCCGAGCGCGGCAGCGACTCGCTGACCTCGGTGGACGCGGTGCGGTCGCTGTTCTCCGACTCCTCCCGGGCCGCCGCGCTCGCCGACGAGTCGGACCTGCCGCGGCTGCGGGCCGTCCGGACCAGGCTGCGCGGGGTGTTCGAGGCCGCCGCCGAGGGGGACGAGATCCGCGGCGTCGACCTGCTGAACAGCCTGCTGATGGAGTACCCCGTCAGCCCGCTGGTCTCCGGGCACGACTACCTGGACGACGCCGGCCGGCCGCGCTGGCACCTGCACCTGGCCGAGAACTCGGCGACCGCCACCGCCCACTTCAGCGCCGTCGCCTGCATGGGACTGGCCGTCCACCTGACCGAACTGGGCGCCGACCGGCTCGGCATCTGCCAGGCCTCCCCCTGCCGCAACGCCTATCTGGACACCTCCACCAACCGCTCCCGGCGGTACTGCTCCGACCGGTGCGCCACCCGCGCCAACGTCGCCGCGTACCGGGCCCGCAAGCGGCAGGAGGCCCAGGAGGCATCGGCCCCGGCCGGCCAGGGCTGACCGGCAGACCCGGGGCCTAGAACTCGTCGGGGTCGACCCAGACGCCCAGCCGGCGGGCCAGGCCCGGGATCCGGGCCGGCCGACCGGTCAGCAGCAGCCGCTCCAGCCGGCGGCCCGGGGCCAGCCAGGCCGGGCGCGGGCGCAGCCGCAACAGCACCCGGCCGAGCACCAGCTCGTCCGGGACGGCGCCGTAGCTGCGGCTGTCGCTGTCGACCGGACGGTTGTCGGAGAGCAGCCACCAGCCCTTCGCGCGCCGCTCGACGGCCCGCTTCACCACCAGCAGGTCCTGCTGGAAGGGGTGACGGAACACCACCACCGCCCCCGGTCTGATCCGCGCGCCGTACCGGACCAGCAGCTGGTCGCCCTCGCGCAGGGTCGGCACCATCGAGGGCCCCGCCACGTCGATCAGCCCGAACGGCGCGCCACCCCCCGGGGTGCCGCCCTCCGGTTCCGCCATCCGCGCCACGCCTCCTCCTCCGGCTCGCCGCGTCCCAGTCTGCCGTACGGACCGTCATCGACCGATGCCCGAATTGGCCCGATTCCGGCTCCACCTTTTGCCCTAGGCCCGCCGCCCGGCCGCGAAACCCGGTGGCCGGAAGGGTAATCTCGGGCGCGGGAAGACGATCTAAGGAAGGACTCCCATGTTCTCTCGTCTGTTTGCACCGCGCGCCACCGTCCACGCCCACTGCGACCTGCCCTGCGGCGTGTACGACCCCGCCCAGGCCCGGATCGAGGCCGAGTCGGTGAAGGGCACCCAGGAGAAGTACCAGGCCAACGAGGACCCGGCGTTCCGCACCCGTGCCCTGATCATCAAGGAGCAGCGCGCCGAGGCCGTCAAGCACCACATCTCGGTCCTGTGGAGCGACTACTTCAAGGCTCCGCACTTCGAGAAGTACCCGCAGCTGCACCAGCTGATCAACGACACCCTGAAGGCCGCCTCGGCCACCAAGGCGTCGACGGACCCGGCCACCGGCCAGGCCCTGCTCGACCTGATCGCCGAGGTCGACAAGATCTTCTGGGAGACCAAGCAGGCCTGATCCCCGATCAGGCACCGCCGACCGCCCCCGTCCGGACCTCCGGACGGGGGCGGTCGCGCGTTCGCGCACGCGGGGGCCATCGGTAAGGGTTGATCGGCCCCGGCGCTTGTTATGCTGCCAGGGCGTCCGAGGGAGAAGTCCGGTGTGAATCCGGCGCTGACCCGCAACGGTGGGCGGAGCCCTGTGCCCGCGAGCCCGATCGCCCTGGGACGCCGATCTCCCGACAACTCGCCGTGGACTGCGAGGGGATGGCGCCCCGGCAGCCCTGCCGCCCGGCGCGCCGCCTCGCTGCCGCCCGTGGCCCGAGGCGAAGGCGCGCCGCCCGTGAGCACCGCAGTGACCGCACCGGCCCCCGAACGGACGGCCCGTCGAATACCCGTCGTACCGCTGGCCGCCGGCCTGGTCGCGGCACTGCTGCTCTCCCTGGTCTGCGGCGTGGCCCTGGGCTCCTCCGGGCTCGGCTGGGCACACGTCCTGCGGCTGCTGGGCGCCGGACTGACGGGCGGTCGACTGGAGGCCGGGGAGGCCGCCGCCTACGCGATCGTCTGGGAGATCCGACTGCCGCGCACCGTGCTGGCCGCCGTGGTCGGCGCCGGGCTCGCGGCCACCGGGGTCGCGGTGCAGGCGATGGTCCGCAACGCGCTCGCCGACCCGTTCGTCCTGGGCGTCTCCTCCGGCGCCTCGGTCGGCGCCAACGCCGTCCTGCTGCTGGGTGCCTTCGCCTCGCTCGGGGTCTGGGCGATCTCGGTCTCCGCGTTCGCCGCCGCGCTGCTGGCGATGGTCCTGGTGTACGCCGCCGCCCGGACGGCCCACGGGCTCACTCCGCTGCGGCTGGTGCTGACCGGCACCGCGATGTCCTACGGCTTCTCGGCTGTGACGGCGCTGATGGTGTTCGGCGCCGCCCGCGGCGAGGCCGCCCGCAGCGCCATGATGTGGCTGCTCGGCAGCCTCGGCGGGGCGACCTGGGGGTCCGTCCCGATCGCCGCCGCCACCGTACTGGCCGGCCTCGCCTACCTGGCCTGCGCCGCCGGGCGGCTGGACGCGCTCGCCATGGGCGACGAGACGGCGGCCTCCCTCGGGGTGGACGGCGACCGGCTGCGCCGCGAGCTGTTCGTGGTGACGGCGGCAGTCACCGGCACCGTGGTCGCGGTCAGCGGCGCGATCGGCTTCGTCGGCCTGATGGTGCCGCACCTGACCCGGATGCTGGTCGGCGCCGGGCACCGCCGGGTGCTGCTGGTCGCGCCGCTCGCCGGCGCGCTGCTGCTGGTCTGGGTGGACATCGTCTCGCGCACCCTGCTGGCACCGGCCGAACTGCCGGTCGGGGTGGTCACCGCCGTCCTCGGAGTGCCCTGCTTCCTGCTGCTGATGCGCCGTCGCGGCTACACCTTCGGAGGCCGCTGATGGATCTCGCGATCGACGCCGTCTCGGTCGACCTGGCCGGCACCCGGCTCGTCCACGACGTCACGCTCGGCGCCGCCGCCGGCCAGGTGGTCGGACTGGTCGGGCCGAACGGCAGCGGCAAGTCGACCCTGCTGCGCTGCGTCTACCGGGCGCTGCGGCCCGCCGCCGGCGCCGTCCGGCTGGACGGCGAGGACCTGCACGCGCTCGCCGCGCGGGAGGCCGCCCGGCGGGTGGCCGCGCTGCCGCAGGAGCACTCCGCCGAGTTCGACTTCACGGTGGCCGAGGTGGTCGGCATGGGCCGGCTGCCGCACCGCGGCGGCTTCGCCCGGCCGACCGCCGGGGACGCCGAGCGGTGCACCGGCGCACTGCGCCGGGTGGGCGCGGGCCACCTGGCCGGGCGCGGCTTCCTGAGCCTGTCCGGGGGCGAGAAGCAACGGGTGCTGATCGCCCGCGCGCTGGTCCAGGAGCCCCGCGTGCTGGTGCTCGACGAGCCCACCAACCACCTGGACATCGCCCACCAGTTGGAGGTGCTGGCGCTGGTCCGGGAGGCCGGTCCGACGGTGCTCACGGCGCTGCACGACCTCAATCTGGCGGCCGGCCACTGCGACCTGCTGTACGTCATCGCGGCCGGCCGGATCGTCGCCTCCGGGGTGCCCGCCGACGTCCTGCGCCCCGCCCTGCTGGCCGAGGTGTTCGGCGTCCGCGCGACCCCCGTGAAGCACCCGGAGACCGGCGCCGTCCAACTGCTCTTCGACCGGCTCGACCGGCCCTCCCCCGACTCCGCCGACTCCCCCCGCTGAGGAAACCCCATGCGCACCAAGGCCGTTGCCACCGCCGCCCTGCTCACCCTCGCACTGACCGCCTGCGGCGCCGAGATCGCGCCCGCCGGGGACGCCGCCGCCGGCTCCGCCCACTACCCGGTGACCGTCGACAACTGCGGCACCGAGGTCACCTTCGAGCGGAAGCCGGCCCGGACGGTGACCAACGACGTCGGCATCACCGAACTGATGCTCGCGCTCGGGCTCGCCGACCGGATGGCCGGCTACGTGATGCCCGACGACAAGGGCCAGGTCGACAAGGTGGCCTGGAAGGACGGCTACCGGCAGACCACGTGGCTCTCCAAGCAGCAGATCACCAAGGAGATCGCCCTGGAGGCCAAGGCCGACCTGGTCTTCGCCGGCTGGCACTACGGGTTCGACGAGGCCGGCGGCTTCACCCCGCAGGCCCTGGCCGGCCTCGGCATCGACTCCTACGTGCTCAGCGAGTCCTGCCGCAGCGGCAAGGGCCCCGAGCGCGGCGTGATGTCCCCGCTGGACGCGCTCTACACCGATCTGGCCAGCCTGGGCGAGATCTTCGACGTCCGCGACCGGGCCGACAAGCTGATCGCCGAGTTCCGGGCGCAGGTCGCCGCCGTGCCGCAGCCCGAGCGCCGCCCGCGCGTCTTCCTGTACGACAGCGGCGAGGACAAGCCGTACACCGCGGGGAAGTTCGCCGCGCCCCAGGAGATCATCGCCAAGGCCGGCGGGGAGAACGTGATGGGCGACCTCGCCGACTCCTGGACCACCGTCGGCTGGGAGAGCGTGGTCCAGCGCGACCCCGAGGTGATCGTCATCAACAACTACGGCTCCCCCGACGCCGAGGCCAAGCGGAAGTTCCTCACGTCCTTCCCGCCGCTGGCGGGCGTCTCCGCGGTCCGCGACGGCCGGATCTTCGTCCTGGACTACGTGGACCTGGTGGAGAGCCCGCGCAACCCGGCCGCGATCACCGCGCTCGCGGCGTACCTGCGCAGCGTGACGACCGGCTGAGCCGCGGCCCGGCGGGCGTACGCTCGGAGGTACGAGCCGACGGAACCGACCGGAGGAGCGAGAACATGACCATCATGGCCGCGCCGTCCGCCTTCGACACCCGGGCGCTGCGCGAGGGCATCGAGCGCAGCGACGCCGACGCGCTGCTGGCGCTGTACGCGGACGACGCCGAACTGCGCATGGTCGACCGCAAGACCCAGCCCAGCCACCCCCTGGTGATGCACGGCCTGGACGAGATCGGCGCCATGCTGAGCGACGTCTACGGCCGGGAGCTGAGTCACACGCTGGAACGGGTCGTCCTCGACGGCGACCGCCTCGCGTTCATGGAGTCCTGCCGCTATCCCGACGGGGTCCAGGTGCTGGTGACCTCGGTCGCCGACCTGCGGGACGGCCGGATCGTCGACCAGACCTCGATCCAGGCCTGGGACGAGGACGAGCAGGCCAAGTAGGCTCGTGGCATGATCCGCACCGCCGTAGTCACCGATGTCCCGGTCATCCACACCATGATCCGCGAGCTCGCGGAGTACGAGAAGGCGCCGCACGAGGCGGTCGCCACCGAGGAGCAGCTTCGCGAGGCCCTGTTCGGCGCCGCCCCGGCGGTGTTCGGGCTGATCGCCGAGGACGACACCACCGGCGAGACGGTCGGCTTCGCGGTCTGGTTCCTCAACTTCTCGACCTGGCGCGGGACGCACGGCATCTACCTGGAGGACCTCTACGTCCGCCCCGAGGCGCGCGGCGGCGGCCACGGCAAGGCGCTGCTGCTGGAGCTGGCCCGGATCGCCGTCGAGCGCGGCTACTCGCGGGTGGAGTGGTCGGTGCTCGACTGGAACGAGCCCTCGATCAACTTCTACAAGTCGCTCGGCGCGGTGCAGATGGACGACTGGACCGTCCACCGGCTCACCGACCGGGCGCTCCTCGTCGCCGGCACCCGCTGACGGACCGGACCGCCGAAGCGGTTCCGTCCGGGGGCTGCCACCCTGCGTCGCGAGGGCCTACCATGAGTGACCCTCGCACCCGGTGTCGCTCGTTCCCGTGAAGGCGGGACCGGATCGCGACATCCGCCCGCCGATAGCGGTAACGTCTCGGGCGGATGCGCGGCGTCCGACCACCCCTGCCGGGGTATGACCGGTACGTACCGCACCACCCCTCTGGACAGTTGGGGCGAAGCAGTTGAGCCAAGCAACAGACAGTGCCGCGGCCACCGGCCCGGAAGCACAGCGCGTCACCCAGGAGGTGAGGGTGTCCCAGATCGACGGCGAGCCCGGAGTACAGGACTTCGTGGAGGTCCGGCTGCCCGCGGCGGGTGCCTACCTCTCGGTGCTGCGAACAGCGACGGCGGGCCTGGCGGCCCGGCTGGACTTCACGCTGGACGAGATCGAGGACCTCCGGATCGCGGTGGACGAGGCCTGCGCCATCCTGCTCCAGCAGGCGGTGCCCGGCTCGGTCCTCTCCTGCGAGTTCCGGCTGGTGGGTGACTCGCTGAAGGTCATCGTCTCCGCCCCGACCACGGACGGCCGGGCCCCGGAGCGGGACACCTTCGCCTGGACGGTGCTCTCCGCGCTGGCCGGCGAGGTGGAGTCCTCGGTCGCCGAGGACAACACCGTCTCCATCAGCCTGCACAAGAAGCGCGGCGGGTCCGCCGCCCATTAGAGCCGCCGCAGCAGCACCGAACAAGAGCCGTCCGCCCGGCACCACCCGGGCCGGCGGACGGCTCCCGGTACCGCCCACCAAGCGGTACGACCAACGAGACGAATCCGGGACCGCCCCAGGTCCCGGTGCTCCCGGAACGGAACGGGGGAATGGCCGTGAGTGATCTGGACCGTACCGGCCTCGCGACGGCGGGCCCTGCCGTACCGACCCAGGCGAGCGTTCCCGGCCTCGCCGCCAACGACGAAGCGCACCCGAAGGACGCCCACCGGATGAGCCAGCCGACCGAGCCGACGTCTGATCCGTCGCCCACGCCCTCGCCCCCGTCCGAGGCCCCGGAGTCCCCGGCGCCCCGCGACGACGCGGCCGGGGCGCTGCGCGGTGCGGTGCCCTCACAGGCCCCGCACCGTTCGGGTGCGCCGGACCGGGAGGCGGCCCGGGCCCTGTTCGTCCGGCTGTCCGCGCTGCCCGAGGGCTCCTCGGAGCGCGTCGAGCTGCGCAACCAGCTGGTGCGGATGCACATCCCCCTGGTGGAGCACCTGGCCCGGCGGTTCCGCAACCGGGGCGAGCCGCTGGACGACCTCACCCAGGTCGCCACCATCGGGCTGATCAAGTCGGTGGACCGCTTCGACCACGAACGCGGGGTCGAGTTCTCCACCTACGCGACGCCGACCATCGTCGGCGAGATCAAGCGGCACTTCCGGGACAAGGGCTGGGCGGTCCGGGTACCGCGCCGGCTCCAGGAGCTGCGGCTGTCGCTGACCACGGCGACCAGCGAGCTGTCCCAGCGGCACGGCCGCTCCCCCACCGTGCACGAGCTGGCCGAGCACCTGGGGATCTCCGAGGAGGACGTGCTGGAGGGTCTGGAGTCCGCCAACGCGTACTCCACGCTCTCGCTGGACGTCCCGGACAGCGACGACGAGTCGCCGGCCGTGGCGGACACCCTGGGCGCCACCGACGAGGCGCTGGAGGGCGTCGAGTACCGCGAGTCCCTCAAGCCGCTGCTGGCCCAACTGCCGCCCCGGGAGCAGAAGATCCTGGTGCTGCGGTTCTTCCGCAACATGACCCAGTCGCAGATCGCCGCCGAGGTGGGCATCTCACAGATGCACGTCTCCCGGCTGCTGGCCCGTACCTTGGCCCAGCTCCGGGAGAAGCTCCTGGTGGAGGAGTAGGACTGACGGCCGCTCAGCGGCGGCCGCCGGATCCGGCCCTCTGCGCTCAGCCCTCGTGCGGAGCGTAGAGGGCCGCCGTCGATTTCGGGGTGAGCAGGGCCACGATGCCGACCAGGCCGAACAGGCCGATCGCCGCCCCGACGGCGACCATGGCGCCGCCGCTCTGCCACATGTAGTAGGCCACCGGCAGGCAGATCGAGTTGGTCAGCACCGCCGGGCTGCGGCCCCAGCGGCGCCCCTTGAGCAGCGCCCGGGCGGCCAGCAGCGGCAGCACGCCGAGCAGCACGATCACCAGGCCGCCGAACTCGTTCAGCGCGAGCTGCTTGGAGTCGCCGGACACGGCGGACACCATGTCCCAGACGCCGACGACGACGAGCGCGGCGCCCTCCAGGGCGGTGATGGCGGCGCCCGCGGTCAGGGCCGCCGGCCGGTCGGCGCCGGGCACGGGTACGGGTGCGGAGGATTCTGCGGTCACTCCAGCAGGGTAGCGGCCGGTCGGTCCGTACCGACCCGTAGGCTGAGCACATGCGCGCTCTCCTGGTCGTCAACCCGAAAGCGACCACCACCAGTGGCCGCACCAGGGATGTCCTGATCCACGCCCTGCGCAGCGACCTCAAGCTGGAGGTGGCCCAGACCGAGTACCGGGGCCACGCGCGCGACCTGGCCCGCGAGGCGGTCGAGGACGGCACCGTCGACCTCGTGGTGGCCCTGGGCGGCGACGGCACCGTCAACGAGGTGGTCAACGGACTGCTGGCGCACGGCCCGGGCGAGAAGGTCCCCCGGCTGGCCGTGGTGCCCGGCGGATCGACCAATGTGTTCGCCCGCGCGCTGGGACTGCCCAACGACCCGGTGGAGGCCACCGGGGCCCTGCTGAACGCGCTGGAGCACCGCCGGGAGCGGCCGATCGGCCTGGGCAAGGCGATGACCGAGGGGCTGCCGGACCGCTGGTTCACCTTCACCGCCGGCCTCGGCTTCGACGCGGGTGTGGTGGGCCGGGTGGAGGAGCAGCGCAAGGCGGGGCGCAAGTCCACCCACGCGCTCTACGTCGGCCAGGCGCTCCGGCACTACGTCACCCAGCGTGAGCAGCGCCGATCTGGCCCGGTCAGCCTGCAACTGCCGGGCCGGGAACCGGTGCCGGGCCTGGTGCTGGCCATAGTCAGCAACACCTCGCCGTGGACGTTCCTGGGCAACCGCCCGGTCTATCCCTCCCCGCTCGCCTCCTTCGACACGGACCTCGACGTCTTCGGCATCACCCGGATGACCGCGTTCGGCACTGCTCGAACGGTCCGTCAGATCCTGCGGTCGCACACGCCTTCGAGCGATGGCGACACGCCTGCCGGCCCGTCCGGAAAGCACGTCGTCTCCTACCACGACGCCCGGCACTTCACCTTGGTTTCGCAGGAACCGGCCCCATTCCAGGTCGACGGGGACCACCTTGGAGACAGGAGTCGCGTCAGTTTCACAGGCGTACGGCGGGCACTGCGTGTGATTGTGTGACCGGAAGGGGGGTTCGCCCTTCTTCTCGAACGCACAAGCCCCCTTCACTCCATAGAAGTACTGGCTGTGAGCTAGGCGACACCGAAGAATCAAAAATTCCTTCCTGAAGGGGGTTGTATCCGGGCCCGAGGTTTGCGAACCTCTACATGGCGATCGGGACACATCGCAGCGACGGCAACCACAGACCCTGGCGGGTGCCGACCGCGGGGTGTCCCTCGAATCGCCGAATCCCTCCCCAGCACAGACCACCCGGGCCCGATGGGCCTTTGGTCTCTTTTGTTGTTGCGGGATTCGTGAAAGCGTTCACATTCACAAGCCATCGATTGTGCCGACCGGGCAACCCCCGCGGCAGGAGGAGTTGGACGACCATGGACTGGCGCCACCGCGCTGTCTGCCGCGAAGAGGACCCGGAGCTTTTCTTCCCGATCGGGAACACCGGTCCTGCTCTGCTGCAGATCGAGGAAGCCAAGGCCGTGTGCCGCCGCTGTCCGGTCATGGAGCAGTGCCTGCAGTGGGCGCTCGAGACCGGCCAGGACGCCGGCGTCTGGGGCGGTATGAGCGAGGACGAGCGTCGCGCAATGAAGCGCCGCGCTGCCCGCAACCGCGCCCGCACCGCCTGATCACACGCCGTAACACCAGTAGTGACCGTAGGACCGATCAACACATGATCAAGGGCTTCCCTGCACTTCCTGGCGAAGCCTTCCGTACAAAGGACCTTGCTCGACACGGTCCCGCGACACCGGGCCGCCCAGGCACTTGATACTGTTCACTTAGAGCAATATTGTGGAGCTGAGGCGCTCACCGTGTGCAACGCACCGGTGAGGTGTCGCACCACCCAGAGCCCCCGTTCCGGCCGACTCCCCCCGACGGCCGGAACGGGTTGAGAGGCCCTGTCGACCCACCCCCCCCCGGTCGACAGGGCCTCGTTTCTGTTTCCGCGCCCGTTCCCACGCAGCCGCCGCGCACGTTTCACGCGGCCGCGCGCGGTGGTGCAGGGGTGCGCACCCGGCGCCCCCGCCGATCGCACGCCCCCGTCACACTCCGCCGCACCTCGACCGCTGCACCCCGCCGGCCGCCGCAGCGGTTCAGGGCACCGGGATCTCCAGGATCACCTTGGTGCCGCCGTTCGGCCCGGCGACCATGTCGAAGGTGCCGCCCAGCTCCCCGGTGGCCAGGGTCCGGACGATCTGCAGCCCGAGGTTGCCCGCCTGCTGCGGGTCGAAGCCCTCCGGCATGCCCCGGCCGTCGTCCTGCACGGTGATCAGCAGGTACTCCTCCGGCCGTGCGCCGCCGTTCCAGCTGTCCGACCAGCCCATACCGGTGGCCGGCGCCCGACCGCGCAGCGCGCTGACCTCCAGGTTGCCGGAGGCGGACGGACCGAAGGCGTGTTCCAGCGCGTTCTGCAGCAGCTCGGTCAGCACCATCGCCAGCGGCGTGGCCACCTCGGCGGAGAGGATGCCGAAGCTGCCGCTGCGGCGGGTCGCCACCCGGCCGTCCTGGGACAGCTCCATCACCATGGCCAGCACCCGGTCGGCGATCTCGTCGAAGGCGACCTGCTCGTCCAGTGCCTGGGAGAGCGTCTCGTGCACGATCGCGATCGAACCGACCCGGCGGACCGCCTCGTCCAGCGCGGCCCGGCCGGCGTCCGAGTCCATCCGGCGCGACTGCAGCCGCAGCAGCGCCGCCACCGTCTGGAGGTTGTTCTTCACCCGGTGGTGGATCTCCCGGATGGTGGCGTCCTTGGTCATCAGCTCGCGGTCGCGCCGCCGCAGCTCGGTGACGTCCCGGCAGAGCACCAGGGAGCCGGTCAGCGTGCCCTTGGGCTTGAGCGGGATCGCCCGCAGGGTCACCACCCCGCCCTGCACCTCGACCTCGGTCTGGCGCGGTGCCCAGCCGCTCGCCAGCTTCACCAGCGCCTCGTGCACCGCCGACCGCGAAGGCGGGACCAGCTCGGCGGTGGCCCGGCCGAGGTGGCTGCCGACCAGGTCGGTGGTGAGGCCGAGGCGGTGGTAGGCCGAGAGCGCGTTGGGGCTGGCGTAGGTGACGATGCCGTCGGCGTCGAGCCGGATCAGGCCGTCGCCGACCCGGGGGGCCGCGTCCATGTCGGTCTGCTCGACGCCGTGGTACGGGAACGTCCCGGCGGCGATCATCTGGGCAAGGTCGGAGGCGCTCTGCAGATAGGTGAGTTCGAGCCGGCTCGGGGTGCGGACGGTCAGCAGGTTGGTGTTGCGGGCGATCACGCCGAGCACCTTGCCCTCGCGCCGCACCGGGATCGACTCGACCCGGACGGGCACCTCCTCACGCCACTCCGGGTCGCCCTCGCGCACGATCCGGCCCTCGTCGAAGGCCGCGTCCAGCAGCGGCCGGCGGCCACGCGGGACGAGGTGGCCGACCATGTCGTCCTGGTAGGAGGTGGGCCCGGTGTTGGGCCGCATCTGGGCCACCGAGACGTACCGGATGCCGTCCCAGGTGGGGATCCACAGGACCAGGTCGGCGAAGGAGAGGTCGGAGAGCAGCTGCCACTCCGAGACCAGCATGTGGAGCCACTCCACATCGGCACCGGTCAGGGTGGTGTGGCGGCGGACGAGTTCGTTCAGCGAGGGCACATGGCGAGCGTAGCTCCAGGCCCGGGGCGCGGCCCTGCCGCACCCGCCCGCGCGGGGGTGACCCCAAGTTGTCCAGACCAATTTTCGGGGAGCCCTGGACAACCCAGATTGGTCTAGTCCACAATGAAAGGGCACCAAGGAGAGGCCCCCCGCGCAACTGCCCTGACCGCGCGAGGCCGCTCCTCGGTCGGACGCCGCCGAACGAGGACCCCGCACAGTTCTCGATCACCCCGGCGCCCGACGACAGCTCCGGGCTGCGGTGCCGCATGGGTTGAGGGTCCCGTGTCGGCGCCGTGGCCCGTAGTGCTTTCCGCCCTCCGGCGGGGTGCCCCCAGCCGTTTCCGGCCGCTCAACTGCCGAACCCCCGTCCACAAGCTGTGGACGGGGGTTCGGCATTGCACCACCCGGCCGCGAGCCCCCCACGAAGCCGAAGCCCCACCCCGAGCAGGCACCCCGCGGGACGTGAGCCCCACCCCGCCCCGAGGCACCCACCAAGCGGGCACCCCCACCCCGCCCGTCTTGAGCCCCGCCCCGAGCCGAACCCGCCCCGAGCCGAAGGGCCGCGCCGGTGCCGAAAGGGTGGGCCCCTCCTGCCCGATGCCGGGCAAGGAGGGCAAGCGACGGAGCGACGAAGGAGCGACGGAGCGACGACCGTCGGCACCGGGTCGAGCGGCCCGGAGGCGAGCGGGCGAAAATACAGCCCGGCGGCGAGCGGGCGACGACTCAGCGCGTCTCGGTGACCTTGGCCAGGGCGCGCGGGGCGTCCGGGTCCTGGCCGCGGGCGATGGTGACCTCGTAGGCCAGCTGCTGCAGCGGCAGGATCTCCAGGATCGTCTGGACCTCCTCGGGCACACCGGCCGGCAGTGCGAAGCCCGCCGAGGCGGCGTCCACCTGCTCCTGCTGGCCGATGACCACCAGGTCCGCACCGCGGCCGCGCAGGCGGTCCAGGACCGGCTGCAGGGCTTCGCCGCCCTTGCCCTCCGGGACGATCGCGATGACCGGGGAGACGTTGTCGACCATGGCCAGCGGCCCGTGCAGCAGGTCCGCGCCGGAGAACGGGGAGGCCGGGATGTAGGTGGTCTCCATGAGCTTCAGCGCAGCCTCGCGGGCGGTGGGGTAGCCGTAGCCGCGCGAGGTGATGACCAGGCGCTGGGCGAAGCGGTAGCGCTCGGCCAGGGCCTTCACCTCGGCCTGGCGGGCCAGGATGCCGGCGGCCAGCGCCGGCAGCTCCTTGGCGGCCGCGCCGTCGCCGCCGCGCAGGCCCTCGACCAGCAGGTAGAGCGCCAGCAGCTCGGCGGTGTAGGTCTTGGTGGCGGGCAGCGCCTTCTCCGGGCCGGCCAGCACGTCGATGTGGAACTCGGAGACCTCGGCCAGCGGCGAGGAGGCGTTGTTGGTGACCGCCAGGGTGATGGCGCCGGCCTCGCGGGCCGCCTTGGTGGAGGCCACCAGGTCGGGAGAGCCGCCGGACTGGCTGACGGTGACGACCAGCACGTCCGAGAGGTCCGGCTTGGCGCCGTACGCGGTGGTGGTGGACATCGAGGTCAGGCCGGCCGGCTTGCCGAGCAGGATCTCGATCAGGTACTTGGCGTAGAGCGCCGCGTTGTCCGACGTGCCGCGCGCGGTGAGGAGCACGAAGCGCGGGTTGCGGGCGGCGATCTGGGCCGCGATCTCGAAGATCTTCGGGGCGCCCTCGTCGAGGATGCGCTGGAGGACGGCCGGCTGCTCGGCCATCTCCGCCGCCATGATCCGGCCGGGGACGGGGACAGTCTGCGGGTCGGACATCTGGATGTGCCTCCGATGAGATGGTTCGACCCCGTCCGGGCGGGGATGCCCGGGCGGGGACCTCTACGGCGGCGAGTCCGCACACTCGCTCCGGTGATTCCTGCGGCAATCCTACGGGGGGCTCCCCCGCGCGGCACGTCCGAGAGCCCCTCCCGGTGGCCCGGAAGGGGCTCTCGTCAGGTCACCGGCCCCGTCGCTCGGCTCAGCCCTGCTTGTTGATCAGCTGGTCGATCGCGGCGTCCGCCTCCTTGGCGGCCTGGTCCACCGGCTTGTTGCCCTTGAGGATCGCGGTGAGCATGTCCGGCAGGATCTTCTGCTTCTCGATCGCGCCCCAGCCCGGCGCCAGCGGGGTGAACCAGGCGTCCGGCACCGCGTTGGCCGCGGCGGCGGTGGCCGGCTTGCTCTTCAGCGGGTTCAGCTGGGTGAGGTTGTTCGGCAGGATGTCCTTGTCCGCCAGCGCCTGCTGGGACTTGGTGCTGGTGAACATCCGGACCCAGTCGGTGGCCAGTGCGGCCGACGGCGACTTGGCGGTGACCGCGAGGTCCGAGCCGCCGATGAAGGTCGGCAGCGGCTTGCCGCCCGGGCCGGGCATGGTGGCCAGCTTGACGGCGTCCTTGAGGGTCGGGTCGCCGGTGACCGGCGCGGTCACGCTGGAGGCCTCGTAGCCGTTGCCGTAGAAGGCCCCGGCGTGGCCGCGGGCCATCGACTCGAACTGGTTCTGCTCGTTGACCGCCAGGTCGCCCTTGTTGTACTTGCGCACCAGCTCGACGAAGTGGTTCAGCCCCTGCTGGGACTTCGGGTCGCTCAGCGTGCCGTGCCAGTTGCCGGCGCTGTCGAAGCGGGCGATGGCGCCGCCGTACGCGGAGACGTAGCTCATCGCCGCGTACCAGTACGGGCCGGGCAGGTAGAGCGCGGAGTAGCTCTTGTCGGCCTTGTTCTTGTCCGCGACCTTGTCCAGCGCCGCCCGCAGCTCGTCCTCGGTCTTGGGGAAGTCCGCGGTGCCGGTGGCCGCCTGGAAGGCCGCCGAGTTGTAGATGGCGACCCGGGCGCCCGCGTAGTACGGCACGCACCAGAGCTTGTCCTGGTAGGTGCAGGTGTTGGCGAGCGCCTTGATCCAGGCGTCGGAGTTGTCGAAGGTGGAGCGCTCCACCGGGGCCAGGGCGCCGGAGAGCACGTACTTCATCGTCTCGGTGTTGCCGAGTTCCACCACGTCGGGCGCGTTGCCCTCGGCGAGCGCCTTGTCCAGCTTGCCGACCTTGTCGGCCCAGCCCTGGTAGGCGAGCCTCAGGGTGACGTTCGGGTACTTCGCCGCGAACTCGTCGTTCACCCGCTGCACGAGGTCCGGCCAGTTCTTCTGGGCGTCGTCCATCAGCCAGACGGTGACCGTGCCCGTGGCGGACTTCGGGTCCACCGTGGCGGCCCTGCCGTCCCCCGACGGCGAGCCGCCCGAGGAACAGGCCGTCAATCCGGCGGCGAGCGCCATGATCCCGAACGTCGCCATGAGCTGACGCTTCTTCACGCCATCCTCCGAGGGTGCTAGAGCCTGTGCCCGCCGGCAGCGTGATGGCGCGTCCGCCGGGAGAGCTCCGGGCGGGGACGGCGAAGTGCTTCAGGAAGGGCCTATACCACATCCGGTGAGGTTGAAGTTCGAACCGGATGGACTGGAGCCTGGCCTAGACCACTGGCGGTGTCAACGCCAAATGGGCAGGCTGCCAAGGACGTTGCAGACCTGTTGTACCGCGTGGCGATCAGTTGCGGCGCCATCACCCTAAGTAGAACTTAAGGCTGGCTTAAGGCCGATTTGAGGGAACACCGACAGGTGGCAACTCCGCAGGTCAACGCGGGGGAAACGGAACGGGCCCGCCATGCGCCATGCGCATGACGGGCCCGTTCGCGGGTGCCTTCCCGGCACCCGGGGTCACGGTCCGACGGAACCTCAGCCGATCGCTCCCGACTGGCCGGTGAGCACCTCGACGGCCGCCAGGCCGCAGACCCGGGCAGCACCGTGGGTGGCGATGTGGAGCGCGCCGACCGGCTCGGACTGCGGCAGGCCCATCTCGACCACCGCGGCGTCCGGACGGGCCGCCACCAGACGGGACAGCGCGGCGGACATCCACCCGTAGCGGTGGGCGTCGCGGACCACCAGCACCAGGCGGCGGCCCTCGGCGCCGGCCACCACCTCGGCGACCAGTGCGTCCAGCTGCTCCGGGGCGGCGTCCTTCGGACCGACCTCCCGGGTGCGGGTGCCGGGGAAGCGGTCGGCCAGCATGTCGGCCACGCCCCACGGGGTCACCGCGCCGACGGCGATGTTCGGCTCGTCGGAGAACGAGGCCACGTACGGGCGCTCGGTCACCGGCAGGGCCTCCCGGCCCGGTGCCCGGACCACGCGCAGCGCACGGCGGGCGGCCCGCAGGCCGACCGCCAGGTCGGGCTCCAGCCGCTCGCCCTGGGCCGCGATCCGACCCCAGCTGCCCAGCGCGCGCACCCGGTCGGCGGCGTCGGCCAGTCGCTCCTCGGGGAGCTTGCCGGCCCGCACGCCCGCCACGATGGCGTCGCGCAGCAGCAGCACGGTCTCCTCGTCGGCCAGACCGCCGCCGACGCAGATCGCGTCCGCACCGGCCGCCAGGGCCAGCACGGTGCCCTCGCCCATGCCGAAGGTGTCGGCGATGGCGCCCATCTCGATCGCGTCGCTGACGATCAGGCCCTGGTAGCCGAGGCCGCCGTCGGCCGGGGCCGCGCGCAGCAGGTCGCGCAGGACCCGGGGGCTGAGCGTGGCCGGCAGCTCGGGGTCGAGCGCCGGGATCATGATGTGGGCCGTCATCACGGCCTTGGTCCCGGCGGCGATCGCGGCCTGGAACGGGATCAGGTCGCGGGCGCGCAGCACGTCCAGGTCGACGTCGATCACCGGCAGGCCGTGGTGGGAGTCGACCGCGGTGTCGCCGTGTCCGGGGAAGTGCTTCGAGCAGGCGGCCACGCCGGCCGACTGCAGGCCCTCGACCCAGGCGGCGGTGTGCCGGGCGCACAGCTCCGGGTCGGCGCCGAAGGAGCGGACGCCGATCACCGGGTTGCGCGGGTTGGAGTTGACGTCCGCGGTGGGCGCCCAGTTGTAGTTGACGCCGGCGGCGGCCAGCGCGCGGCCCAGCTCGCGGGCCACGTCACGGGTCAGCGCCGGGTCGTCGATCGCGCCGAGGGCGAAGTTGCCCGGCCAGGAGGAGCCGGAGCCGGCCTCCAGGCGGGTGACGTCGCCGCTCTCCTCGTCGATGGCGATCAGGAGGTCGGGGTTCTCCTCGCGCAGCGCCTTGGTGAGCGCGGAGAGCTGGTCGAGACCGGTGACGTTGCGGTCGAAGAGCGCGACCGAGCCGAGGCCGGCCGCGAGGTGGCGGCGGACCCACTCCGGGGGCTCGGTGCCGACGAAGCCGGGCTGGAGGACGGTCAGCGCGTCGCGGTGCAGCTGGTCGCTGGCCGGGAGGGTGGGGACAAGGATGCTCACGTCGCGTCAGCCCTTCACTGCACCGTCGGTCAAGCCACCGACGGCCTTGCGCTGGAGGAATACGAAGAGGATCAGCACCGGGAGGGCGAACAGCGTCGAGGCCGCCATGGTGGCGCCCCAGTCGGTGCCGAAGTTGGTCTGGAACGAGGACAGCCAGAGCGGCAGGGTCTGCCCCTCGGTCTTGTTCAGGATCAGGACCAGGGGGAACTCGTTCCACGCGGTGATGAAGCCGAACAGCGAGGTCGACATCAGGCCCGGGGCGAGCAGCGGGAAGATCACCTTCACGAAGGCCTGGGTGCGGGTGCAGCCGTCGACCATCGCGGACTCCTCCAGCTCCTTCGGGACGGCGGCGATGAAGCTGCGCAGCGTCCAGATGGTGAAGGGGAGGACCATCATCATGTAGAAGGCGGTCAGCGGGACGAGGCTGTTCAGCATCTCGCTGTCGCGGGAGATCAGGTAGACCGCGATGGTCATGACCTCCCAGGGCGCCATCTGCGCCGCCATCACGACCAGGACGAAGGCCTTGCGGCCGCGGAACCGCATCCGCGCGATGGCGAAGGACGCCAGGGTCGCGATCACCAGCGAGATCAGCACCGCGACGATCGTGACGGTGAAGCTGTTGGTGACGTACGTCCAGAACTTGGGGGCGTTGATCGCCGTCGAGAAGTGGTCGAGGGTCGCGTCGAGGGGCAGGAAGACCGGCGTCCGACTGACGATGTCCTTCTGTTCCTTGAAGGCGGTGATGACCATCCAGTAGACGGGGAAGATGAAGAAGACGAAGAGGACGAGCGCGATCACGTTCGGCCAGGTACGTCCGATGAGCGAGCGCCTCACAGCTCGTCCTCCTGCTTCAGAATGATCCGGAAGTAGTACGCCATCAGCACGCCGAGCATCAGGATGGTGAGCACCGCGATCGCGGCGCCGGTCCCGTAGTGCTGGGCGCCGGAGCCCTCCAGGAAGGCGTGCACGGGCAGCGTCCGGGTGAGCGAGTCGGGGCCGCCCGCCTTGATCGCGTAGACCTGGGTGAAGGCCTTGAAGACCCAGATGACCTCAAGGAAGGTCGTGGCCAGGAAGAACGGCTTCAGGCTGGGGAAGATCACCGAGGTGAAGATCTTGGCGGGGCCGGCGCCGTCCATCCGGGCCGCTTCGTAGAGCTCCTTCGGGATGGTGGTCAGACCGGCGTACATGTTGAACGCCACGAAGGGGATCGAGCCCCAGACGATCAGCAGGATGATCACGAAGAAGGTGGAGTACTGGCTGCCGGTCCAGTTGTAGTCGGCCATCGAGTGCCAGCCCAGCTGGTCCAGGAACCAGTTGACGACACCGAAGCGGGTGTCGAACAGCCAGGTGTAGACGGTGGTCGCGGCGACCACCGGCATGGCCCAGGCCAGGAGCAGGCCGACCGAGAGCACCAGCCGCATCTTCTTGCCGAGGCGGTTGAGCAGCAGGCCGACCAGCGAACCGCCGACCATGATCAGGACCACGTTGACCAGGGTGAACGCGACCGTCCGGCCGGTGACCGCCCAGAACTCGGAGTTGGTCAGCTGCTCGGTGTAGTTCTCGAAGCCGTTCCACTCGGTCAGGTGCTGGACGAGCTGGCGCGCGTTCAGGTTCTGGAACGAGACCAGGACGGTCTTCAGCAGGGGCCAGCCCAGCAGGCCGAGGGTGACCACGGTGGCCGGCAGCAGCAGCAGGTACGGGGCGAACCGCGTGCCGAAGCCCGGTCCGCCCGCCGTTCTGGTGCTCTTCTTCGGAGTGCCCTTGGCGCCGCCGGTGGCGACGCTCGTCTCAATAGTGGCCACAGCAGCCTTCCCTGTGTCCGGGGACTGTGTCTGCACCCGCTCCGAATGCACAGCCATCGTTCTCTCTTCCTGACAACCTGACCACGACGGACAGGCGCCGCCCACCGGTCCCCCGCCGGGGACCGGTGAGCGACGCCGCTCGACTGCTTACTGCTTGGCGTTCAGACGCTTGGCGATCTCGTCGTCGGCCTTCTTGGCGGCGGCGGCGTAGTCACCGGTCAGGGCGCCGGTCAGGAACTCCTTGATCGGGTTCGGGTTGTTCTCGACGCTCGCCCAGTTCGGCGTGGTCGGGGTGATCCCGCCGGAGGCGGCACCGAGCTTGGCGGCGGCGGCGAAGTCGCCGACCACCTTGTCGTCCAGCGACTTCTTGTTCGGGATGCTGCCGGCGGCGGCGACCAGGCCCTCGTTCTTGTCGTTCAGGGCGATCTTCAGGAAGTCCTTCGCCATGTCGCTGTTCTTGCTCGCCTGGGCGATCGCCAGGTTGGAGCCGCCCAGGAACACGCCGGAGGCCTTGTCGGCGGTCTTGCCCGGGAGCGGGAAGTAGCCGATCTTCTCCTTCGGCATCTCCTTCTCGGTCGGGATCTCCCAGCCGAGGCCGATGATCGAGCCGATGTCGCCCTTGGCGAAGACGTCCTTCTGCTGCGGCTTGGCCTCGTCACCGTCCTTGGCGGCGGTGGTCGAGTGGCTCTGCAGCGCCTTGTAGGTCTCGAAGGCCTTCTGCGCCTCGGGGGTCGACAGACCGCCGACCCACTTGTCGCCGTCCTTCTTCGCGAGCTTGCCGCCCTCGCTGGTGAGGAGACCGAAGTAGACGTACCACTCCTGGCCCGGCATGTAGATCGCGTCGGAGACGCCGGGGACGGCCTTGACCTTGTCCAGGTCGGCGTAGAACTCGTCCAGGGTCTTCGGGGGCGTGGTGATGTTCGCCTTGCCCCAGATCTCCTTGTTGTAGGCGACCACGCGGTTGGTCACGAACCACGGGGCGGCGTACTGCTTGCCGTCCAGGATCGCGGACTCGCTCTGGTTGGCGTTCCAGTCGGCACCGCCGATGGCGGCCTTGTCCTTGGTGATGTCGAGGAGACCACCGGTGGCCGCGTAGCCCGCGGTCTGGGTGTTGCCGACCTCGAGCACGTCGACCGAGCCCTCGGACAGCGCGGCGGTGACCTTCGGGCCGATACCGGTCCACTCCTGGATCTGGTACTCGATCTTGGAGCCCGGGTAGGTGGTCTCGAACTCGGTCTTGACCGCGTCGTCCCAGCCCTTGGGGGCGGAGCCGGACATCAGCCACACCTTGAGCGTCTTGCCGCTGTAGTTCTTGGCGGCGGACGAGGACGAGCCGGCCTTGTCGCCGTCGCTCTTGGCGTCCGAACCACAAGCCGCCAGGCCGACGACCATTGCTGCGACGCCGACCGCCGCGATGAGCTGACGCTTCACGCCATCCTCCTGAGGGATGCCTGAGTTACCCCCGTCGGGTGGCTGCGGCAGACCCACGTAAAGCGGGAGGAAAGGTGCCGCGGACCCCATCGAACGGGTGGGGGGATTCATAGTTACCGATCTAGTGGTGTAGACCAGATGCCTGGAGCTTGGCCTAGACCAATGGGCCTGTCAACGGCTCTTCGACCGATCCGGACCACCCGTTATCAAGCCGACACCGCACATCGTTCATCGCGTGATGAGGTATTCGTTCCGTAGCCATACATGCAACGATGTGAGTTGTTAACGATGCGGCGGGGCCCCCAAAGGCCCCGCGAGAAGCGGGAGACAGGTCCGATGAGCAGCGACGGGGGCAGCACGGCCCAGGTCAACGACCCCCAGGTGAAGAACCTCCCGGCGCAGACCGGTGCGGATGCCACCGCGCGGGTGCCCAAGTACTACGGACTCAAGCGCCACCTGCTGCAGCTCACCGAGACCCAGCCGGCCGGCACCCCCGTCCCGCCCGAGCGGGCGCTCGCCGCCCAGTTCGACACCTCGCGCACCACCGTCCGCCAGGCCCTCCAGGAGCTGGTGGTCGAGGGGCGGCTGGAGCGCATCCAGGGCAAGGGCACCTTCGTCGCCAAGCCCAAGGTCGCCCAGGCCCTCCAGCTGACCTCCTACACCGAGGACATGCGCGCCCAGGGCCTGGAGCCCACCTCCCGGCTGATCGAGATCGGCTACATCACCGCCGACGACCGGCTGGCCCCGCTGCTGGACATCAAGCCCGGCGGGCGGGTGCTGCGGATCGAGCGCCTGCGGCTGGCCAACGGCGACCCGATGGCCATCGAGGTCGCCCACCTCTCCGCCAAGCGCTTCCCGGCCCTGCGCCGCAACCTCGCCAAGCACAACTCGCTGTACACGGCCCTGCGCGAGGTGTACGGCGTCACCGTGGCCGAGGCCGAGGAGACCATCGAGACCACCCTGGCCACCCCGCGCGAGGCCGGACTGCTCGGCTCCGACCTCGGCCTGCCGATGCTCCAGCTCGCCCGGCACTCCTTCGACGCCGACGGCGACCCGGTCGAGTGGGTGCGGTCCATCTACCGCGGCGACCGGTACAAGTTCATCACCAGGCTCAAGCGCCCCGAGTAGGCCTCGACCGCTCCCCCGCCACTCCGAAGGCACCGGCGTACGCACGCGTACGCCGGTGCCTTCGTGCATGACCCCGGCGCGCGGTGGTCCGCCCCGAGCCGAAGGGCCGCGCCGGTGCCGAAAGGGTGGGCCCCTCCTGCCCGATGCCGGGCAAGGAGGGCAAGGGACGGAGCGACGTCGGGGGCACCCCCGGCCGGAGCCTGGGTGAGAGCGACGGAGCGCCGACCGTCGGCGCCGGGTCGAGCGGCCCGGAGGCGAGCGCGCGACAACACGGCCCGGCGTGCGACGCGTCCGGAATGCGGGAAGTTCTGTCGTTCCCGGTGACACAGATCACTCCATGCTCTAGATTTCGCAGCCGTATTGACTGCCGATCACCAGTGGTGCTGCTCGGCGGGCTCTGGGGGCCGTGCGGTACCTCCGGGCTGCGGCGCCGTCGGGGTGAGCCCTCTGGAGCGGAGCCGAACCATGTCGTCAGATGCTGCTGCCACCGGACCTGTCATGCCCGAGCCACCGGGCCCGGCAGCCGTTCCGGCGGTGACACCGGAACGGGTGCTGGCCGGGCTCGCCCTGCTCGTGCCGATCGTCGCGATTCTCTGGGTGTCCTCGTACGACAAGACCGGCCCCGAGGCGGGCGGAGTGCCGTTCTTCTACTGGTACCAGCTGCTCTGGGTGCCGGTCTCGGCCGTCTTCACGGTGGCCGCGTACCTGCTGATCAACCGCGACGAGAAGGCCCGCAAGGCCGCCCGGAAGGCGGGTGGCGCACGATGAACGGCGTCAACGTCCCGGCCCTGACCGTCTTCGTCCTCTTCTTCGTCCTGGTCACCGTGATGGGCTTCCTCGCCTCGCGCTGGCGCCGGGCGGACAACGCCCAGCACCTGGACGAGTGGGGTCTGGGCGGCCGCAGCTTCGGGACCTGGGTCACCTGGTTCCTGCTCGGCGGCGACCTCTACACCGCCTACACCTTCGTCGCCGTCCCGGCGGCGGTGTACGCGACCGGCGCGGCCGGCTTCTTCGCCGTCCCGTACACGATCATCGCGTACCCGCTGGTCTTCCTCTTCCTGCCCCGGCTCTGGTCGGTCTCCCGGGTGCACGGGTACGTCACCCCGGCCGACTTCGTGCGCGGGCGGTACGGCTCCAAGCCGCTCTCCCTGGTGGTCGCGCTGACCGGCATCCTGGCCACGATGCCCTACATCGCGCTGCAGCTGGTCGGCATCCAGGCGGTGCTGGACGTGCTGGGCGTGGGCGGCGGCGAGAACGCCAACTGGTTCGTCAAGGACCTGCCGCTCTTCCTCGCCTTCGGCGTGCTGGCCGCCTACACCTACTCCTCCGGGCTGCGGGCGCCGGCGCTGATCGCCTTCGTCAAGGACACCCTGGTCTACATCGTGATCATCGTCGCGGTGATCTACATCCCGATGCGGCTGGGCGGCTACGGGCACATCTTCGACGCGGTCGGCGAGAAGTTCAGCGCCCCCAAGTCGGCCGGCTCGCTCACGGTGCCGGAGAACAAGCAGTGGACGTACGCCACGCTGGCGCTCGGCTCGGCGATGGCGCTCTTCATGTACCCGCACTCGGTGACCGGCGTGCTGGCCTCGAAGTCCCGCAACACCGTCCGCCGCAACATGGCGATCATGCCCGCGTACTCGCTGATGCTGGGCCTGCTGGCGCTGCTCGGCTTCATGGCGATCGCGGCCGGCATCGGCAAGGGCGACAGCGCGTTCAACGCCCAGCTCTCGGTGCCGCAGCTGTTCGAGAACATGTTCCCGGACTGGTTCACCGGCGTGGCCTTCGCGGCGATCGGGATCGGCGCGCTGGTGCCGGCCGCCATCATGTCGATCGCGGCGGCCAACCTCTTCACCCGCAACGTCTACAAGGAGTTCCTGAAGCCGGCCGCCACCCCGGCCGACGAGACCAGGGTCGCCAAGCTCGCCTCGCTGCTGGTCAAGGTCGGCGCGCTGGCCTTCGTGCTCGTCATGGACAAGCAGGCGGCGATCAACCTGCAGCTGCTCGGCGGGCTCTGGATCCTGCAGACCTTCGTCTCGATCGTCGGCGGCCTGTTCACCCGGTGGTTCCACCACTGGGCGCTGTTCGCCGGCTGGGCGGTCGGCATGATCTACGGCACCTGGGAGGCCTACGACATCCCCAGCAAGGCCACCAAGCACTTCGGCGGGAACGCCGCCGAGATCCCCGGCATCGGCGAGCTCGGCTACATCGGCCTGACCGCCTTCGTGCTCAACCTGGTGGTCTCGGTGGTGCTCACGCTGGCGCTGAAGGCGTTCAAGGCGCCGGAGAGCCCGGACGAGACCCGGCCCGGTGACTACAGCGCCGAAGCGGGCGACGAAGAGCTGAAGAACGCGCCGGAGCCCGTGGCGGCGCACTGATTCGCCCCGCGCGCGCCCTGTGACCGCGCCGCCTCCTCCGTGAACACTGGAGGAGGCGGCGCGATCATATGTATGAACGGCCGCACACACAGGGCACCACCGGACCGGACCGGCGTCCGGCCGGCACCCGATCGACCCACGGGGAGCAGCGGCGATGGCAGATCTCGGCACCACGCTCAACGGTCAGCACCAGTCCACCCACCGGCCCGGACCGCCGGCCACCACGGCGCCCCACCCGGCGTCGCCCGCCCCGCACACCGCGCCGGCGGCGGCACCCGGCCCGCTGCCGTCCGTGCTGATCGCCACCCGGCACGGCGAGTCCACCGCCAACGTCGAGTTCCAGCTGGCCGAGGCGGCCGGCGCACTGAGCGTGCCGATCAGCTGCCGGGACGCGGACATCCCGCTCTCGCTGCACGGCCGGCAGCAGGCCCAGGCGCTCGGCCGCTGGTGGGCCGGCCTGCCCAGCGCCGACCGCCCGCGCAGCGTCTGGTGCTCCCCCTACGAACGCACCACCGAGACGGCCCGGATCGCGCTGGCCCAGGCCGCCGGGCTGGGCGCGGTGCCGGTCACGCTCGCCGTCCGCTACGACGAGCGGCTGCGCGACCGCGAGCTGGGCGTCCTGGAGATGCTGCCCAAGGCCGCGATCGAGGCCAAGCACCCGGAGGAGGCGGCGAGACGCCGCAAGATGGGCGAGCTGTACTACCGCCCGCCCGGCGGCGAGTCCTGGGCGGACGTGGCCCTGCGGGTCCGCAGCGTGCTGCGCGACATCTGCGCGGAGGAGGCCGGGCGGCCGGTCCTGCTGGTCGCGCACGACTGTACGGTGCTGATGCTCCGCTACGCGCTGGACCGGCTCACCGAGGCGCAGTTGACGGCCCTGGAGCCGGTCCGCAACTGCTCCACCAGCCTCTGGCGCGCCGAGGGCGGGCGGCTGCGCCCGGCGCGCTGGAACGACACCGGGCACCTGGCCCTCGGCTGACGGCCGGGGCGGCCGGGGCCGGCAGGGCGGTCAGGGCGCCCGGCCGCCCGGGCCGCCGAGGGGGACGGCGGCCCGTCAGCCGACGACCGGTTCGGCGAAGCAGCGGCGGTAGGCCAGCGGAGTCGTGCCGAGGCGGCGGCCGAAGTGGTGTCGCAGGGTGGCGGCGTTGCCGAAGCCGCAGCGGGCGGCGATCGCGTCGACCGGCTCGGCGGTGGACTCCAGCAACCGCTGGGCGAGCAGCAGCCGCTGCCCGGTGAGCCAGCGGTGCGGCGTGGTGCCGGTCTCCTGCTGGAAGCGGCGGGCGAAGGTGCGCGGCGACAGGTGGACCCGGGCCGCCAACTGCTCGACGGTGGACTCCTCGTCCAGGTGGTGGCGCATCCAGTCGAGCAGCGGCGCGAGGGACTCGCCGTCCCCCTCGGGCAGCGGCCGGGCGACGAACTGCGCCTGCCCGCCCTCCCGGTGCGGTGCCACCACCATCCGGCGGGCGATCCCCCGGGCCACCTCGGCCCCCTGGAACTTGCGGACCAGGTGCAGGCAGGCGTCGATGCCCGCCGCCGTGCCGGCCGAGGTGATCACCGGGTCCTCGTCCACGTAGAGCACGTCCGGCTCGACGGTGGTCCGCGGGAAGCGCGCGGCCAGCTCGGCGGCGTGCCGCCAGTGCGTGGTCGAGCGGCGGCCGTCCAGCAGCCCGGCGGCGCCGAGCACGAAGGCGCCGCTGCAGATGGAGAGGACCTTGGCGCCGCCCTCCACGGCGGCCCGCAGGGCGTCCACCAGCGGCTCCGGGTACTGCGGGCGCACCCCGGTGGCCGTGACGACGACGAGGTCCGCCTCGGCGAGGCGCTCCGGACCGTGCGGGACGTCCACGGAGAAGCCGGCGTGGGTGCGGTGCGGGCCGGGGTGGGCGCCGGCGATGGCGAATTCGTACCGGGGCAGGCCGTCCTCGCTGCGGTCCAGGCCGAAGACCTCGCAGGCCACCCCGAGTTCGAAGGGGTGGAGCTCCTCCAGCACCACCGCGACCACGTTCTTCAGCATGCCGCCCAGGATGCCTTCCCGGGGTGCCCGCGGGGAAGAGCCGGGTGGCAGGATTTCGATGCAATCGGGCATTCCTGCCACTCGTGGCCGGCCGGCGGCGCCGCGAGAGTGGAGCCATGGACTCCGACACGCTCGCAAGCGCACTCGCCCTGGTCGGCGCCGTCGGCGGTTTCGGCCTGCTCGGCACCCTGATCGGGCGCGACGTGGCCCGCAACGCCGCCACCGGCCGCGACAACTGGCACCGGCCCGGCGGCTACCCCGTCGACCCGGCCCTGCCCGACCGGCTCTACGGCACCATGCCGGCTGCCTCGCTCCGCCCCGCCGCCGACCCGGCCACCGCCACCACCCCTGCCACCGGCGGCCCCGGGGCCGCCGACCTCCACGACCCCGCCCCGGCGCCGGGCGCCGAGGGCGGCTCCGGCACACTGACCGGATGGACATCGTCATCCGGTCGGCCCGTGAGGCGGACCTCGAAGCAGCCGGCCGCGTCACCGTCGAGGCCTTCGTCGGCGACGGTTACACCTCGCCCGAGAGCCAGTACGTCGACCTCCTGCGCGACGCCGGCCGCCGGTCCCGGGAGGCCGAACTCCTCGTCGCGGTCGACGCGGCCCAAGGACGGGTCCTCGGCTGCGTGACCTTCGCGGTGGGCGGCACCGAGTGGGCCGACATCGCCACCCCGGGCGAGGGCGAGATCCGGATGCTCGCCACCGCCGCGGCCGCCCGTGGACGGGGCGTCGGCGAGGCCCTGGTCCGCGCCGCCCTCGCCCGCAGCCGCGAGCTCGGCCTGGCCGGGATGGCCTTCTCCACCCGCCCCGACATGAAGGCCGCCCACCGCATCTACGAGCGCGTCGGCTTCCGCCGGACGCCGGAGCGCGACTGGGCGCCGTACCCGGGGATGGACCTGATGGTCTACAGCATGGTCTTCTGACGGGAGGTCGACCGGCACGGTAGCCGGTCGACCCCCCTGCAGAGGAGCCGGTCGGGGGCCGGGTCGGGCGGCTGCTCCGGTGGCCGACGGACGATCAAAGCGCGCTTTTGATATAAACCTCTGATCGAGACACGTCGTGGTAGCCCATCGATTCGGGGAGCAGCACCTCATGTACGACGGGCCCGGCATCGGCGCGCCCTCCGCGGCGGGCGGACCCACCCTGCAGGACATGCGCGAGGCACGCGGGATCCCCGCCCCCCGCGGCAGCCGGTACGCGATACCCGCGGAGCCCCCGGCACCCCCACGCCCGCTGCCGCCGTCGGTGCGCTTCAAGGCGGTGGACGGACTCCGCGGCCTCGCCATCGCGTCCGTCCTGCTCTACCACACCAACTGGTTCCAGAACGGCCTGTTCGGCGTCGACGCCTTCTTCGTCCTCTCCGGCTTCCTGGTCACGCTGGTCCTGATCCGCGAGCTGGACCGCACCGACGGCATCGCCCTCGGCGTCTTCTACCGCCGCCGCGCCAAGCGGCTGCTGCCCGGCCTGCTGGTCACCGTCCTCCTGGTGGTCCTCCTCTCGGCGCTGCTCAGCCCGCTCAAGGACGTGAAGGAGCTGCGTCCGCAGGCGCTGGCCGCGCTGGCCCAGGTCGCCAACTGGGCGCAGCTGGAGCGCGGTGACGCCTACTGGCAGCACTTCGCCGGCATCGACCCGCTGGCCGCGATGTGGTCGCTCAGCATCACCGAGCAGTTCTACGTGGTCTGGCCGCTGCTCCTGCTGCTCATCTACGCCGCCTGCCGCCGCTCGCTCACCGCCGCCGGCATCGTGACCGGGGTGCTGTTCGCCGGCGCCGCCGCCGTCGCCCCGCTGATGTGGAACGGCTCCAACAGCGACCGGCTCTACCTGGGCACCGAGTCCCGCGCGGTGGGCTTCGCGGCCGGCGCCGCCGCCGCCTTCGTGGTCTACCTGCGGCTGCGCCGCAGGGTCCAGGACGGCGCCGACGCGGGGCCCCGCTCCCAGCGGCGCTCGCTGGCCCGCTCGGGCCCGGCGAGCACCGTGGTGCTCACCCTGCTCGGCACCCTCGCGCTGGGCGGGCTGGTCTGGGCCAGCCTGAGCGTGGACAACTACCACCAGCCCTGGCTCTACCAGGGCGGGCTGGCCGGCGTCGCGGTGCTCTCGGCCGTCCTCGCCGCCTCGCTCTGCCACGACCGCGGCCCGCTGGTCCGGCTGCTCTCACTGCCCCCGCTGCGGCTCACCGGCACCATCTCGTACAGCCTCTACCTGCTGCACCTGCCGGTCTACTGGCTGCTCCAGCGGTTCGTCGACGACATCTCGCCGGCGCTGCTGCTGGCCATCGGCGCGCCCGTCTCCTGGGTGCTGGCCTGGCTGCTGCACACCGGCACCGAGCGGCTGCGGGTGCTGCGCTGGCGGCCGTTCCCGACCATCCCGCTGCTGGCCGCCGCCGCGCTGACGGCCACCGCCGGCGCCTGGTACCTGCCCGCCTGGGTCGAGCACGACATGCGCTCCGGATCCACCGACAAGCCGCTGGTGCTCGCGCTCGGCGACTCCTTCTCCGAGGACCTGGCCACCGGACTGTACCGGCACGGCGACCGCTTCCGGGTGATCGACGGCGGGATCAGCGGCTGCGGCGTGTTCGGCTCCGAGAAGGTCCGCGGCACCTCCCGGGTGGAGTTCGACACCACCGACGAGTGCCGCGACCGCACCGCGCTCTGGGCGAAGCGCCTGGACGGCGTCCAGGCCCAGGCGGTCGTCCTGCACCTCGGCTGGGACGCCGCCGAACAGTACCTGGACGGTAGCTGGCTCAACCCCTGCGACGAGGACTACCGCACCCGGTACACCGCCCAGCTCACCCAGGCGATGGACCTGGTCCGGGAGCGCGCGCACGGCGCCCGGGTGCTGCTGATGAACGAGCGGGTGCAGAACGGCGCGATCAACAAGACCTGGGGCACCTGCTACAACCAGCAGGTCGGCGACTTCGTGAAGGCCTCCGGCGGCGCCGTCCAGCTGGTCGACCTGAACGCCTTCTACTGCCCCGACGGCAGCTGCCTCTGGAAGGACCGTGACGGCCACCTGGTCTCCCCCGCCACCGACGGCGTGCACCTCACGCCGGCCGGCATGCGGCTGGTGACGCCCTGGCTGGAGCGGCAGATCGCGGACGCCCTGGCCGGGGCCGGGCCCCGGGACGCCGCTCCGGCTCCCCAGGTCACCCCGACCGCCCCGGCGACGCCGACCGCCCCGGCCGCGCCCACCGAGCAGGCCACGCCGTCCGACCAGCCGTCCCCCGGCCACTCCGCCAGCCCGAGCCGCAAGCCCACCACCACGCCGCCCCGCAAGCCCACCACGAGCCCGAGCGGCCGGGCGGCGGCCACTCAGCCGGCCGCGACCTCCGGGACGGCGTAGGTCTGCGCGAAGCAGCTGCGGATCGCCTGCTCGGACGCCGGGCGCCCGGCGAAGTCCATCCGCGGGGTGTCCTGGTTGGTGGGCAGGGTCGGGTCGATGCCGAAGTAGAGCGACCAGAAGTAGACGCCGGCCAACTTCCGCTCCTGCGCCACCTGGCAGACCGCGGTGAACCAGGTGGCCTGCACGGCCTCGTTGAGCTCGCGCTTGGTGTAGAAGTCACCGGGCGTCTTGTACGCGCCCTTCTGCGCCGGGATGCCCACCTCGGTCAGCTTGGTGGTCGGCTGCGGGCCCTTGCCGCGCTTGTCCAGCCAGGTGTTCCAGCTGGCCGCCAGGTCGGCCGGCGAGGCGTCGTCCCCGGCCGACTTCGCCGGGAAGTAGGCGTCGACGCCGGTGCTCGCGGTGGGCACCTGGACGGCACCCTTGGACCAGTTGTCCCAGTTGGCGTCGTACACGACCTCGCCGTGGAAGGTCTTCTTCGCCTGCTCCACCAGCGGGGCCCAGTGCGGGTCGCCCTCCAGCGAGTTGAACTCGGTGCCGATGGTGAACTCGGTCGCGTCGTGCTCCTGGGCCGACTTCAGGTAGGGCGCCAGGAAGGCCGAGTAGCTGGCGAACCAGGCCTCCCGGTCGCCGGGGGCGATGTTGCCGCGCCAGCCGTTGTTGGCCGGCTTCAGCGACTCCTCGTCCAGGATCGGCCGGACGGTCGTGCGCAGGCCCGCGCGGTGCGCGGCGTCCAGCAGGATCGCCAGCCGGTCCGGGCTCGGCGTGGTCGGCCGGGCGGCGACCGCGTTGGACTTGCTGCCCACCGTGTAGAACGGGAACGACACCGAGAGCGCGTTGGCGTTCAGGCCGACCACGTACTTGACGATGCGGTCCGCCTTGCCCTGGACGAAGCTCTCCGGGTCGGCCGGGTCGTCCAGCCAGTACACCTGGACGCCCCACTCCGGGCTGCCCTTCGCCCACGGCTGGGCCACCTTGGGCCCGGTGTCCTCCGGCGGCGCGTCCTTGCCGAAGCCCCAGACCCGGCCCTGCTCGTTGGCGGTACCGGCCCAGTGCACCTCGGTCGGGCGCTTGTGGTCGAACTTGATCGGGTGGTCGCCCCAGATGATCGGCACGCCCACGGTGAGACCGAGCACGGCGGTCGGCAGGATGAAGATGACGAATCGTTTCATGGTTCAGCAGTCCCTGGTCGCCGGTCAGGCCGGCTTGGCGATGACGACGAACTTGTTCTCCTCGCGGCGCAGGAACTTGATCAGCCCCCGCATGCCGCCCCAGCCCTCCAACAGGGAGAACAGCGGGATGGCCGCGACCACCGCGATCGGTTCCCACCACTTGCGCCGGTGGTCGGCCGAGCCCACCACGTTCAGGCGCAGCCCCTCCCAGTACGTCCAGATCACGTAGGCGAAGTTGATCGACCAGATCAGCACCACCGACTGGGTCACCGGCGAGGTGTTCATCGTCCCGGTGAACCAGGCGATCATGAGCACCAGACCGACGTGCTGGAGCGGCCCGAGCACCCAGCTGACCATGCCCATCCCGATGAACAGCCGGAACCGCAGCGGGATGCTCTTGTTGAAGCAGAGCGCCACCAGGCCCCAGGCCCAGCGCTCGCGCTGCTTGAGGAAGTCCTTGAGGCCGGCCGGCGAGGCGCCGTAGCAGCGGCCGTTGAACCAGTCGCTGCGCCCGGGGTAGCGGACGCAGAAGTTGAGCGCCATCTGGGCGTCCTCGACGATGGTGTCGGGGCCGAAGTCCCAGCCGATGGTGGCCTCCACCGAGGAGCGCACCAGCAGCAGTTCGCCGTGCACGCCGGCGATCGGCGTCCCGGTGCCGGTCATCGCGCGGAAGCGGGCGATGTCGTCGGCCGGGCGGATCGCGTCGGCGAGCCAGGTGAAGGTGGAGACGGCGTTCTCCCGCGGGTACGTCAGGATGCCCTGCGCCATGTGCTTGGCGTCGTCCCCGGCCCGGCGCTGCCGGTTGACGAACTGCGCCACCGCGGCGGCGGTGTCGGGCCCGACCCCGGTGTCGTCGTCCATGTGCAGCACCCAGACGTCGTCCTCGGCCTCGCCCTCCTCGATCCGCAGCTCGTGCGAGTAGTGGTTGGCGCGGGCCTTGAACTTGGTGCCGTTGGGCGTCTGGTACGCCTTCGGGACGGTCACCACCCGGATCAGCGGGTTGCGGCCGGCCAGCTCGTCGATCTTCTCGCCGGCCGCGCAGCCCTCCTCGGTGAGGATGTCCACCCGCATCCACGGGAAGTAGGCCGGCAGGTGGTCGACGTACGACAGCACCGAGCGTTCCAGCGCCGGGTAGGTGTCGTGCCGGCCGATGGTCGGCACCAGCACGATCAGGTAGTCGTCGTCGGCCGGCGCCGCCGGGGTCATCCGGTCCGCCCTGCGCAGCCGGCGGCGGACCATCAGCACGCCCTGGAAGCCGATCAGCACGCCGAAGACCGGCATGCCCCACAGGATCGTGATCGCCCAGCCGAGCGGGGTCGGGTTGGGCACGTACGCCCAGAGCGAGAAGCAGAAGATGATCAGGAACGAGAGGTAGAACGGGACGATGCGCGGCTTCCACGACATCTGCCGGTCGGCGAGCCGAGCGGCCTCGCGGGACGTGGTGAGTACCGTCCGCGCGGGTGCTGGTGCTGTCATGGCGAAAGTCGTTCCTCGTCTGTTGCGTCTGTCCGTTCACCCCGCCGGCCCGGGCCGGCGGGTCCTGCGCGCTACCCCGGGTAGGGAGGCGTCCCCGGGGCCGGCGGTACCGGTCCGGGCGTCACCGGCGGTGCCGGCCAGGGCTGCTGGGGGTGTGACTGGGGCTGCGGGGGCTGCTGCGGCGCGGCGGCCGGCTGCGCGGCCCAGCCGGGCTGCGTCCGGGCGTGCGGGGCGGGCTGCGCCTGCTGGGGCTGCTGGGGCTGCTGGGGCTGCGGCCAGGCCTGCTGGGGCTGGGGCTGGGCCTGCTGGGGCTGGGCCTGCGGGTGGCCGGGCGGCTGGTCCTGCGGGAGCGTCTGCAGCAGCGACCAGTGCAGCTGACCGGGCTGCTGGGCCGGCAGGGGCTGGAACGGCGACGGCTGCGCGCCGGCCGCCCACGGGCCCGGTGCCGGCGCCCAGCGCGACCCGGACCGGCGCAGCGAGCCGATCAGCAGCACCGCCAGCGTCGCGGTGACGGCCACGCCGAGCCCGAAGGTCACCAGCTTCAGCCACCCCTCGGTGGTGCCGGTGAACCAGCGGCGCTGCGGCTCGTCCAGCAGTGCGCCGGTCAGGCTGCGCACCCGGTTGTAGCCCTCGACCAGCGCCACCCCGACCGCCACGCCGCGCGCCCAGTCCCGCCCGCGCAGCAGCAGGATGCCGGAAGCCAGGTACAGCACGCCGAAGTTGAGGCTGCCGGTCTCGGCGGCCACCGAGGAGCCGCCGTAGTAGAAGATCCCCTTGGCGAAGGTGGTGAAGCCGGCCTGCCAGAAGCAGTTGTAGACCGCCCACCCGAGCAGCACCGCCCCCCAGGCCACCGCGAGGCCGCCGGCCGGACGGTCAGGACGCACCTGTGTCATCTCCCGTACCCCCGCCCCTGCCGGGCGCACCCGGCTTCAACCCGTTCGATTCCGGGGCACAGGATGCCACACGCGCGAACGGACCCGGAATTCCGCAGGTTCAGGCGGTGCGGGAGTGTTGCCGATGTCACCGCGGAGCGCCGGCCCGGCTCAACGGACGTGCAGACCGCTCCAGTCGACGTCCGCGCCGAACGGGCCGGAGCCGCCGGTGAGCGCGAGGCCGTTGTCGTAGGTGGCCTTGACGTCGGCGTTGGAGTTGCGGGGCTGGTCCGGGGTCAGGTTGTCCGCCGTCAGCGACTGCCCCCAGACCGTCCAGATCGTCCACGGGGTCCGCCGCAGGGTGTCCGGCTGGCGGGAGTTCACCGGGACGGCGAAGGACTCGGCCAGGATCCGCGGCTTGTCGTAGCCGGCCAGGCCGTCGTAGTAGCGCTTGGTCCACACCTCGCCGGTGCCGATCGGGTGCGCCGGGCTGCCGCTGTAGTCGTCCACCCCGACCACGTCGACGTACTGCGCACCCGGGTAGTAGTCCCACGGGTCGACGCCCGGGGCGCCGTCCCAGGAGACCGGGGTCCAGGCGAACAGCAGGTTGTGCAGGCCCCTGGTCTCCACCAGGTAGTGGTAGGTGATCCGCCAGAGCGCCTGGTAGTCGGCGGGCTTGCGGCCCGACCACCAGAAGCCCCGGGCGCAGTCGGCCGCGTTCATCTCGTGGTACGGGCGCAGCAGCACCGGTACGTCGTGGGCCGCGAGGTACTCCAGGTGGTCCGCCAGGAAGGAGAGGTCCTTCAGCAGCGCGCGGTACTCGGGGGTGTTGCCGGCGGCGTCGACGACCCGGGCGAACCAGCCCGGGTCCTTCGCCCCGGGCGAGGCCGAGCAGAGCACCCGGTCGAAGGACTTGACGTCCGAACCCGGGTACGGCTGGTGGAAGGACATCCCGACCAGCCCGGCCGGCCCGCCGCCGTTGTCGGGCAGCTCGGTGGTGGTGCCGTCGCAGTTCTTCCGGGTGCCCGACGCCCCGTAGGTGCCGTCCTCCGGGCGCGGGTGGCCGGACCAGACGGCGGTCATCAGGTCGACGGCGTCATCGGTGTACTGCCAGCCGACCGCGCAGGCCGGCCACCGGCCCGCCGAGTAGGAGCGCGGGTTCCCGACCCCCCACCCGCTCTGGCCGTAGCCGGGACCGAGGTCGGTCTCGACGAAGCCGGGCAGCTTGCCGGTGATGTCGGCGGCCTTCTTGTAGTAGTAGCCGACCGGCTTGGTCCCGCGGTAGTCCCCGTACTCGGGGTTGTAGAGCTCGTTGTGCGCCTCGACGTGCTGGCCGATCACCGTCCCGCCGGAGCGGCCGGCGCGGGCCTCGCGCTCCAGGTCGGTGAGGAGCTGCTGGACGGCCCGCGCGTTCGGCGAGGCCTCGGGGTCGCGGGCCAGCAGCTCGCGGCCGACCTCCGGCGGCAGGGTGCGCCCGGCGCCGTTCAGCGTGAGCACGCTGCGGGCGGGCGCGTCGTCCCGGTGGTCGCCGTCGGCCCGGCCGTCCCGGCCGGCCAGCACCACCGCGCCGGCGGCGAGCACCGCACCGGCCGCGGCCAGCACGGCCGGCTTGGCGCGCAGCGCACGGGGCAGGGCCACGGACACTCCTCCGGATGCTCACCGGCACCGGCCTGCACCGTCACAACCGGAACACGTGTACGACTGACAGGCGGTGAGCCTGCCACATTCCCCGGCGTCCGGGCGAGCGGACGCGCCCCGGCCGTGGGCCGGGGCGCGTCTCCTGCCGGTCCGGCCGGGGCGTCAGCCCGCCGGGGTGGCGGCCGGTGCGCCGCCCGCCGCCTTGGTGCGCTGGAGCAACTGGCTCTTCACGTGCTCGTCGAAGCCCACGGCCGCCGCCGTGGCGGCGGCGTCCGCGGTGTTGCCGCCCTTGGCCGAGCCCTCGACGGTGAAGAAGCCGTACCGGCCCAGGGTGCCCTTGGTGTTGGTGCAGCCCGGAGTGGTGCAGAACGCCGGGGAGCCGGGGGCGGCGGCGCCCTTGAGGTGACCGACGTAGTTCTTCACCGCGGCCTCGGCCTGCTGCTTGTGGTCGAAGACCGCGACGCCGACCGTCACCGCGCTGTCGCCGGAGACGTAGGTGGCCCGGAGCACCTGGCGGCAGCCCTGGTCACCGAGGATCTTGCCGAGGCCGCCGACCGTGGAGTTGCCGTCCCAGCAGGGCGAGTCGAGCGAGACCACGGTGCGGTTCCAGGTGGCGCCGTTGACCGTCACGGTGAGCGCCGAGAAGAGCGCCGCCGCGTCCTGCGGCGCCGGGTCGGTGGTGGCCTCCCAGAGCGGCTTCGACGGGTCCTCGGGCGTGGCGCTCGCGGTGGCCGTCGGGGACGCCTTGCCGGAGGCCGTGGGCGCCGGCGGCGGCTGGGTGGCCGCCGTGCCGCTGGGCGTGGGCTCGGCGACCGGCTTCTCGCCGTCGCCCTTGTTCATGAACAGCAGGCCGCCGGCGACCAGGCCGCCGACCACCAGGAGGGCGACGGCCGCGCCGATGATCCGGGTCCGACCCTTGCGCTTGGCCTCCGCCTCGTTGCGGTCCGCGAGAGCGGCCCAGTCCGGCTCGGCGTGCTGCGCCGGGGGCTGGGGCTGCGGGGGCTGCGGCTGCTGCCACTGGTGCTGCGGCGGCTGAGGCTGCGGCTGGACGGGCTGCGGGTGCACCGGGGGCTGCGGCTGGACCGGCGGGTGCTGGTGGTGGACCGGCCGCGGCGCCGGCGGCTGGACGTGCGCCGGTGGCTGGGGCACGGGCGGCTGGGGCTGCGGCGGCTGAGGCTGCGGCACCGGCGGCTGGGGCACCGTGGGCACCGGCGGAACGGCCGGCTGCGGCGCCGGCACCGGCGGCCCGTACGAGGCCGGCGGCGGGCCGAACCCGCCCGGGGCCGGCGGCACCGGCTGCGGCGCGCCGGGGTACGGCGCGGGAGCCGGCGGCACCGGCGCGGGCGGGGGCACGACAGGGCCACCGACGGGCGGCGGGCCCTGCGGTGCCTGTCCGGGTGTGCCCGGCTGCTGCTGGTTCTGTGCGCCCCCCGGCCCGGCGGGAGGGGGCGGCTGCTGCCCCGGCGAGGCGGGCCGGTCGGCCCACTCCCCGGGCGTGCCCGTTCCGTCGCTCATGCGCCCACCTCACTGCGCTCGGCGGTCGCTCCGCGAATCCCGCTGATGTTGATGATTCGCTCGCTCCGCTCGCTCATGAGCCGAGATCGTAGGGCATGCCCCTGACGGAGGGTCCGCCCGGTGACCATTCCGTTTCCGAATCCGAACACCCGGCGGGCTCCCGGGCGCCCCGCGACGGCCGTCACAGCCCGCCGCCGACGCCCGCGAAAGCCCCGACACGGCCCCGGAACAGCCTCCCCGGACAGCCCGCCGCCGGCACCCGCGAAAGCCCCGACACGGCCCCGGAACAGCCCGGGAACGGCCCCTTGCCGGTGCCACCGGCCATCACGCCGACACGCGATGCCGCACAACATGTGGGGTCGCATCGAGCAGACACCACTAGATGTATGCTCGACCCTGCTGTCGACGCAGGGGAACCCGGTGCGAGTCCGGGACTGCCCCGCAGCGGTGTGCGGGCGGCTCCGACCAGAGCCCGCGAGTCCGAGTACCTGCCGACGGCGTGCTGCCTGGCCTCCCCGCAGAGGCCTTTCGCACCAGTAGTACTTCCGGGCCTCGCGGGCGGGCCGGGGATGCCACCGTCGCGCGACGCCGTCCGGCCGTCGCGCCGTGCTCCCCTGCCCCGAACGGCCCGGCCCCGAGCCACCGACGCCGATCGCCGCCAGGAGAGAGCGCCTTGACCACCGCTGCCTCAGTCACCCTGCCCGCCCAGGGTTCCAGCTCCGCCCCCGTCGACCCGACGGTGTCCGACCCCGGTGGCGCGCTGCTCCGGCTGCTGACCGACCGCAGCGCCGACCTCCCCCAGGTGGACCCCGGCCATGTCGCCGCCGCCGCGCTGCGCGGCCGCCACGCCGGCTCGGACTTCGCCGAGCTGCGCGGGCTGGCCGTGGACGCCGCAGCGTCGATGATCGCCGAGGACCCGCAGTACTCGAAGCTGGCCGCGCGCCTGCTGGCGCTGGAGATCGTCGACGAGGCGAACAGCCAGGGCTCGGTCACCTTCTCGGACTCGATCGCGGTCGGGCACGCCGAGGGCCTGATCGGCGACACCACCGCCGACTTCGTCGGCAAGCACGCCGTCGCCCTGAACGCGCTGATCGACCCCGAGGGCGACGACCGCTTCGAGTACTTCGGCCTGCGCACCGTGCAGTCCCGCTACCTGCTGCGCCACCCGATCACCCGCAAGGTCGTCGAGACCCCGCAGCAGTTCCTGCTCCGTGTCGCCTGCGGCCTGGCGGTCGGCGACAACGAGCAGTCGGTGCGCGAGGTCTCCGAGCTGTACGGCCTGATGAGCCGGCTGGAGTACCTGACCTCCTCGCCGACCCTCTTCAACTCCGGGACGAAGCACCCGCAGATGTCGAGCTGCTACCTGCTCGACTCGCCGCTGGACAACCTGGACTCGATCTACTCCCGGTACGCCCAGATCGCCCGCCTCTCCAAGCACGCCGGCGGCATCGGCCTGTCCTACTCGCGGATCCGCTCGCGCGGCAGCCTGATCCGGGGCACCAACGGCAAGTCCAACGGCATCGTCCCGTTCCTGCGCACCCTCGACTCCTCGGTCGCCGCGGTCAACCAGGGCGGCCGCCGCAAGGGCGCGGCCTGCGTCTACCTGGAGACCTGGCACGCGGACATCGAGGAGTTCCTGGAGCTGCGCGACAACACCGGTGAGGAGGCGCGCCGCACCCACAACCTGAACCTGGCGCACTGGATCCCGGACGAGTTCATGCGCCGGGTCAACGCCAACGCCGACTGGTCGCTGTTCTCCCCCGCCGACGTGCCCGAGCTGGTCGACCTCTGGGGCGCCGACTTCGACGAGGCGTACCTGAAGGCCGAGCAGGCCGGCAAGGCCGTCCGCACCATCCCCGCGCAGACCCTGTACGCCCGGATGATGCGCACCCTGGCGCAGACCGGCAACGGCTGGATGACCTTCAAGGACGCCTCCAACCGCGCCGCCAACCAGACCGCGCTGCCCGGCCGCACGGTGCACAGCTCCAACCTCTGCACCGAGATCCTGGAGGTCACGGACGACTCCGAGACCGCCGTCTGCAACCTCGGCTCGGTCAACCTCGGCGCTCACGTCGCCCCCGGTGCCACCGCCGCCGACCTGCTGAACGCGATGGACTGGGACCGCCTGGACGCCACCGTCCGCACCGCCGTCACCTTCCTCGACCGCGTGGTGGACATCAACTTCTACCCGACCCCCGAGGCCGGTGCCTCCAACTCCCGCTGGCGCCCGGTCGGCCTCGGCGTGATGGGCCTGCAGGACGTCTTCTTCCAGCTCCGCCTGGACTTCGACTCCGCCGAGGCGAAGACCCTCTCCACCCTCATCGCCGAGCGCATCATGCTCACCGCGTACGAGCGCTCCGCCGACCTGGCCGAGCAGTTGGGCCGCCACGAGGCCTACGGCGAGACCCGCGCCGCCCGCGGCGAGCTGCACATCGACCACTTCGGCTCGGCCGCCCCGCAGTGGGCCGGCCGCTGGGAGGCGCTGCGCGCCCGGATCGCCGGGACCGGTCTGCGCAACTCGCTGCTGCTCGCCATCGCTCCCACCGCCACGATCGCCTCGATCGCCGGTGTCTACGAGTGCATCGAGCCGCAGGTCTCCAACCTGTTCAAGCGCGAGACCCTCTCCGGCGAGTTCCTCCAGGTCAACCCGTACCTGGTGCGCGAGCTGAAGGAGCTCGGCGTCTGGGACCAGGTGACCCGGGACGCGCTGCGCGACGCCAACGGCTCCGTCCAGGACCTCAACTGGCTGCCCGCCGAGGTCCGTTCGCTCTACCGCACGGCCTGGGAGCTGCCCCAGCGCGCGCTGATCGACCTGGCCGCCGCCCGGATGCCGTACATCGACCAGAGCCAGTCGCTGAACCTCTTCATGGCCGCGCCCACCATCGGCAAGCTCAGCTCGATGTACGCGTACGCCTGGAAGGTCGGCCTGAAGACCACCTACTACCTGCGGTCGCGGCCGGCGACCCGGATCGCGCAGGCCGCCTCGGGCACCGCCCGCGCCGCCGCGCCGGTGTCGGTGGCGTCCCCGACCCTCAGCCCGGAGGAGGAGGCCGCGCTGGCCTGCTCCCTGGAGAACCCCGAGTCCTGCGAGGCCTGCCAGTGAGCACCACCCCCGACAATCAGCCCGGCCGCGAGAAGATGCTGCTCGACCCCGGCTTCGAGCTGACCCTGCGTCCGATGCGCTACCCGTCGTTCTACGACCGCTACCGCGACGCGATCAAGAACACCTGGACCGTCGAGGAGGTGGACCTGCACTCCGACGTCGCCGACCTCGCCAAGCTGAGCGACGGCGAGCGGCACATGATCGGCCGCCTGGTCGCCTTCTTCGCCACCGGTGACTCGATCGTCTCCAACAACGTGGTGCTGAGCCTCTACAAGCACATCAACTCCCCCGAGGCCCGGCTCTACCTGTCCCGGCAGCTGTTCGAGGAGGCCGTGCACGTCCAGTTCTACCTGACGCTGCTCGACACCTACCTGCCCGACCCCGAGGACCGCAACGCGGCCTTCGCCGCGGTGGAGAACATCCCCTCCATCCACCAGAAGGCCCAGTTCTGCTTCAAGTACATGAACGCGGTCGACCACATCGACTCGCTGCAGACCAAGGACGACCGCCGCGCGTTCCTCCTGAACCTGATCTGCTTCGCGGCCTGCGTCGAGGGCCTGTTCTTCTACGGCGCCTTCGCCTACGTGTACTGGTTCCGCAGCCGCGGCCTGCTGCACGGCCTGGCCACCGGCACCAACTGGGTGTTCCGGGACGAGTCCATGCACATGGACTTCGCGATGTCGGTCGTGGACACCGTCCGCGAGGAGGAGCCCGACCTCTTCGACGACAAGATGGCCCAGCAGGTCACCGAGATGCTGGAGGAGGCCGTCGAGGCCGAGCTCCAGTTCGCCCGTGACCTCTGCGGCGAGGGCCTGCCGGGCATGAACACCGAGTCGATGCGCGAGTACCTGCAGGCCGTGGCCGACCAGCGGCTCGCCCGTCTCGGCCTGCCGATCCGCTACGGCTCCAGCAACCCCTTCGGGTTCATGGAGCTGCAGAACGTCCAGGAGCTGACCAACTTCTTCGAGCGCCGGGTCTCCGCGTACCAGGTCGCCGTCGAGGGCTCGGTCTCCTTCGACGACGAGTTCTAGGCCTTTCCGCAGGCCGGGTTCGACACCCGCCGCCCCGTCCGGTGTCCGCACCGGGCGGGGCGGCGTCGTTCGGTCGTCCGAATGAACCCGCCCGACCGCACCGGAACGGCACGTGTACCGACGACCACGACCCCAGTACGTTCCGGCCACAGCCGAACGGAAAGGGGCCCGCCGTGACCACGGTTCTGGACTACCGGAGCGACGCCATCGTCCAGCTCATGAGCATGCCGGAGGAGGAGTGGACCGAGCAGGAGCTCAAGGACGCGCTGCAGCGCGCGATCATGCTGGAGCTCTCGACCATCCCGCCGTACGCCGGCGCGCTCTGGTCGATCACCAGCCAGGACGACGACGAGCCGGTCCGCCGCACCGTCCGCGAGATCGTCTTCGACGAGATGTCGCACTTCGGGCTGGTCTGCAACATGCTCACCACCATCGGCGGCCACGTGGTGCTCACCGACCCGGCCACCGTCCCCAAGTACCCGGGGCCGCTCCCCGGCGGGGTGAACCCGAAGCTCACCGTTCGCCTGGGCGGCCTCACCAGGGAGTCGGCGGCCCTGTTCGCCGCCATCGAGAAGCCCGAGAACCCGCTCGCCTACGCGGGCGACGGAACGTCGATCGGCGCCTTCTACCAGCGGATCGCCAACGTCTTCCCGACCTTCGCGCACCTGATCACCGGTCATCGGCAGGTGAAGTTCCCGCTCAGCGGTCACGGCACCGGCAACGACATCGTCGCGATGAAGACCATCGACGACGTCCTGAAGGCCATCGAGATCATCAAGTCCCAGGGCGAGGGCACCGACGTCTCCCCCGAGAACCCGTTCCCCGGCAGCGAGGGCGAACTCGCCCACTACTACGCCTTCAAGGAGATCGCCGAGGGCCGCCGGCTCGTCCTGAACCCCACGACGAAGTGCTGGGAGTTCACCGGCGACCCGGTACCGCTGCCCGACACCGCCCCCTCCGCGGCGGTCCCCGCGGGCGGCTGGGCCAACGACCCCGAGAACACGCCCGACGAGCCCACCGCCGCGCTCCTGCACACCTTCAACGAGGACTACACCGCGATGCTGCGGGCACTCGAAGCGGCCTGGGAGTCCGGCGCGAGCGTCGGGGCGGCCATCGGTCACATGAGCGCCATGCGGGAGACCGCCCGGCAGATCATGGACGTCCGACTGCCCGCCTCCCCCCGCTTCACCTACGGCCCGGAGTTCCTCTTCGTCACGACGTAGCCGAACGGGGCGGGGGGGGGGGGGCCCCCCGGGGGGCCCCCCCCCCCCCCCCCGGGGGGCCCCCCCCCCCCCCGCCCCCCCCCCCCGGGCCCCCGCCCCCCCCCCCCCAGGAGCGGGCGCGGCCCCAGGGGGCGGCGGGAGGGG